>DASYWB010000110.1:0-2540 GCA_035936495.1 Thermomicrobiales bacterium | reverse complement strand
GCTCTGACCGGTACCGTAGCGATTGTCAAAAAAATGCTTGGTGTCCGCATCGTTGACCGCGACGATCGGAAAGGCGAGGATCCCCTCCTGTTCCATGGCTCGGTCGCGGAGGACGCCCGTCGTCGTCTCCTCCGTGGCGCCGATCACGTCGGGCAGGAGATCGCGGCGATCCCGGTGCAGGATCGAGACGACGTCAGCGCCATCGTCCAGGAGGAGTTGAGGCCGGTGCTCAAGGGCACTCTGAATGTGGCGGTAGTACGTATCGTTGTCCTCGCCTTTGATGGCAAAGACCGGGATGCCTTCGTCCACGAGCGCCGCCGCGACGTCGTCTTGCGTCGAGAGAGGGTTGCTTGCGCAGAGGACTGCATCGGCCCCGCCCGCTTGAAACGTGAGCGCCAGGTTCGCCGTCTCCGTGGTGATGTGCGCGCAGCAGAGCATGCGAATGCCCTGGAGGGGCTTCTCGGCGGCGAATCGCTCGCGAATCTGAGCCAGCACCGGCATCTCGCGCGAGGCCCACTCGATGCGGCGGCTACCGTCACCCGCGAGCGACGGATCCTTGATGTCAAAATTGCGACTTGGCACTGTTGTAACCACGTCTAGCTGTCCTTCCCATTCTGGCTGCTTAAGCGTCACACTACGGACCCGGCTCGCCGCCGGATCAGGCCACTGGAGCCATGGCATCTTGGATACCTACACCCTCTGTTCTCAATTGGTTGGCCCTCAGCTCACCACTGAAATCTGGAAACGTGCGGTCGAATCGCTCGATAAACATGTTCGCGGTGTATCGATGTTCTTGCGGACCATGCCGCTCAATGGCATAGGTCGCCGCGAGAGCGGCCATCCGGCCGGCGACCGGGAGGTCCACGCCGAGCAGGAGCGCTTTGAGCAGGCCGGATCGGTAGGCATCGCCGCCGCCCGTCGGATCGACCACGGGTTCAGCCGGCGCCACGGGGATACGGACGACCTGACCATCGTGGTGCAGCTCGGAGCCCTGCTCACCGAAGGTGACCCCCACGAACGGCACGCGTTCCTTCAGATGGTCCAACCCGAGTCCCGTCTTCTTCTCTAGCATTCCCAGCTCGTAATCGTTGAGGACGATACCCCACGCCGCGTCGATCCCCGCCACCAAATCATCCGCCGGCAGCACGACAATCTGTTGCGAAGGATCGTAGAAGAGCCGGCATCCGGTGGCCGCGATCGCCTCGGAATGTCGTCGCATCACCGTTGGCGCGGTCGCTCCCACGATCCCATAGGCCAGGCTCTTGGCCGCTTCGCCGACCGGAAGCTCTTCCGCATGGCCCGAAGCCCCCGGATAGAACGAGGCGATCTGGTTCCCATGGAGGTCCGCCATCATGAAGGCATAGGCGGTCAGGTCCTCGTCGTGCTCGAACACGAGGCTCATATCGATACCAAGCGCATCGAATACCTCGCGATACTCGCCGAAATCCGGCCCGACAGCGCCCACCAATAAAGGTCGTTCCCCGAGCAACGCGAGAGAATAGGCGATATTGCCGGCGACTCCTCCACGCTGCCGCCGCAGTCCGTCAAGAAGGAAGCTCACGGACAGGACATGGAGCTTATCGGGCAGGATGTGGTCCTGGAATGACCCGGCAAAGCTCATGATGAAATCATGAGCTAGTGACGCGCTGACGATGACATTGGCCTTCGCTTGCTCACTCATCGCGCCGTTTTCCACCCGGATTCAATCCCCCGCGAGCGACCCCGCGCGCAAAGTGCCGCCCGGTGTTTCGCTTTCCGACACCGCACGGCACGCGATCTCCTCGCGCCTGCCAGGATAGCATGCTGCCTCAGAACGGGGCTATGCCCGCACTGACACATCGGCCGAACCATTCAGTTCCCCCTCACGAGTTGAGCTCAAGTCAGCAGGGTCGCCAGCACCTCCCGAACCACCCCATCGGGAACATCGTCCCTCAACGCCACGCCGCCTTGCTGCTGAGGCAAGACCCATCGCTGTTTGCCGTCCGATCGTTTTTTGTCGCTCGTCAGCAAGGCGGCAACACGATCCGGAGCGGCGGTCGCCGTAGCTGGCAACCCGAATTGGTCGAGCAACGAGTCGAGACGAGAGACGGCCGTGGCATCACAGGTTCCCATTCGCTCGCCGAGGCGCATCGCGGCACGCATCCCAACCGCGACGGCCTCGCCATGAAGCAGCTGGTAATCGGCCGCTTCAATGGCGTGCCCGATCGTATGTCCAAAGTTCAGGAAAGCACGCAACCGCACCTCGCGCTCATCTTGCTCTACCACAGCGGCCTTGAGGGCGACGTTCCGGTAGATGAGATAGTTGAGCGCGGGATCCTCCCGCTCCAGGAGACGCGAGGCATTTCGCTCAAGGAACGCCCAGAGATCCGCGCGCTCACCCCCGGGAGTCGAGGACTGGATAACCGCGTGCTTGATGATCTCGCTCCACCCGGACGTCAATTCTCGGGCCGGAAGCGTTCTAAGGAGATGGGGATCGATGATCACCAACGGCGGCTGATAGAACGCGCCTATGAGATTCTTGCCAGCCCGATGATTGATAC
>DASYWB010000109.1:0-4557 GCA_035936495.1 Thermomicrobiales bacterium | reverse complement strand
TGCTGAGCTCAGCGGGTAGCCCAGACGATCCCGGCACGGCCATCTTCCTGATCGCGCTGAGCATCGGCGGCATCGGGTACGTGCTGGGTCCACATGTCAGCCGGGCCGTTTTCCACAATGTGCGACGACGCACGGCCGAGGCGTCCCCAATTGATTTGGTCGCGGTTGCGCTCGGTCTGATCATCGGCGGGGTGGCTTCGGCGTTGCTGGCGGTTCCCCTCGCCCAGCTCCCGGACCCAGCCGGCTCATTGTTGCCATTCATCACGGCGCTCATTCTCTGCAGCCTCGCCATCGGCATCACGGTGTCCCGGAAGCGTGATCTTATCGCCCCGTGGTTTCGGAGTGCCTCCGATGCCCTTCCCGCGGATATGCCCCACCAGGAGACGGCCAGCCTGGTTCCGACGCTGCTCGACACCAATATCCTCATCGATGGGCGCATCGTCGACCTGCTTCAGACTGGATTCATCAGCGGTCCGCTTCACATTCCCCGCTTCGTCCTCACCGAGCTGCAGCTCATCGCCGACGCCAGCGATCCCTTGCGCCGTCAACGTGGCCGCCGCGGCCTGGACACCCTGTCCCAGCTTCGCGAACGCTTCCCTCACTTGGTCCAGATTGTCGATCCACCCGTTGATTCCGGGCCAGACACCCCGGTCGATACGCGACTCGTCGATGCCGCGCGACAGCTCGCTGCCCGGATCCTGACGAACGACTTCAACCTCAACCGCATCGCCGAGGCCCAAGATGTCGCTGTTCTCAATCTGAACGAGCTCTCGCGGGTGATGCGGCCTCCCCTGCTTCCTGGCGACGATCTCAGCCTCAAGGTCGTGCAGGAGGGTCGTGAAGCGGGCCAAGGGATCGGCTTCCTTGATGACGGCACCATGGTCGTCGTCGACGGTGGCCACTCGCTCATCGGGCAGTCCGTCCAAGTGACCGTTACCCGACTCCTCCAAACCGGCGCCGGCCGCATGATCTTCGCGACACCATCCCGCGCCGCGTAGCATGACAGGACGCGAGACGGCGGCGATCGTCGTGGCCGCCGGGAAGGGAGAGCGGTTCGGCAAGGGTGATAAGGTCCTTCTTCCGCTCGCGGGACAGCCCGTGCTCGCCCACGTCCTTGACGCTATCGAGCTGGCCGAGTCCGTCCAGACGGTCGTGATCGTCGCCGGGTCAACGTGTCAGTCCGAGATCAAAGCGATGATCCAGTCAGGGCGCTGGCCAAAAGCCCGTGACGTCGTGATTGGCGGTGGACGCCGGCAGGATTCGGTCGCCGCGGGTCTCCACCGCTTACCGGCGACCGCGGACCTCATCCTGATCCATGACGGGGCTCGCCCGCTCGTGACGCCTGATTTGATCGACCGTTGCGCCGCCGCCGCGGGACCGGACGCCGTAATCGCGGCCACGCCGGTAACCGATACGTTGAAGCGCGTCTCCAGCGATGGCCGGATTCTCGAGACGGTGCCACGAGAGGCGTTGTGGGCTGCCCAGACGCCACAGGTCTATCCGCCTGATCGCCTTGCCACCGCGATGCATCATCCGGCGTTTCGCGACCAGACCTACACCGATGAGGCCGCGCTCTTCGAGGCGTTGGGCTGGCCGGTGAAGGTAATACCGGGGGATCCAAACAACATGAAGATTACGTGGCCCGGCGACCTCCTCCGTGCCGAGGCTCTCCTGGCACAGATCAAGTCTGAAGCGGCGCGCGTTGACAGGCACCTATGAGTAGCGGTGACGTACGGTCAGGGATCGGTTACGACGTGCATGCCTTTGCCGAGGGCAGGCCACTCATCCTGGGAGGCGTCACCATAGCGAACGCTCAAGGCCTGGCGGGCCACTCGGACGCCGATGTCCTCCTGCACGCGATCGCCGATGCGCTGCTCGGTGCCGCGGCGTTAGGTGACATTGGGCATTACTTTCCTCCGGATGACCCCGCATTCGCCGGCGCTGATAGCCGGGACTTGCTGACGACCGTGGCCGGTCTGCTGCGGTCTGCCGGCTGGGACATCAATAACGTCGATGCCACCGTGGTCGCCGAGGCGCCCCGCGTTGCTCCTCATGCGGCGGCCATGCAGCAGTCCATCGCTGCCTGTCTCGGACTCGATGTGGCGGCGATCAGTGTCAAGGCAACCACCAACGAGGGCATGGGCTTCGTCGGCCGCGGTGAAGGCATCGCCGCGATCGCCATCGCGACCGTGCGTCAGACCTGATAATGCTCAGCCTTCTAGGAGAACCACCGTGCGGGTCTTAATTCAGCGCGTTTCTCGAGCGAGGGTGACCGTCGATGGTGTAGAGACCGGGGCAATTGGAGCAGGGCTCCTGCTCTTCGTCGGCGTCGCTCATGATGACACGCCCCAGGACGCCGCGTTCCTCGCCGGTAAAGTCGCTCACGCCCGGTTGTTCGATGATCGGTCCGGCAAGCTCAACTGGTCCGCGCTCGACGTGGCGCGTGAGGCGGGGACGGGGGATATCGAGCCGGCCGCGATGCTCGTGGTGTCCCAATTCACCCTCTACGGAGATCTACGACGCGGTCGGCGGCCAAGCTTTACAAGAGCGGCGCCTCCTGACCACGCGGCCCCGATGGTCGATACGTTCATCGCCGCGCTGCGTGGCTACCAGCTTCGTGTCGCTGAGGGCGTCTTCGGCGCCGAGATGCACGTCGAGCTGATCAATGACGGTCCAGTCACGATCTGGCTCGATACTGCTGACCTTCGGGCCTGAGTCCTTCCCACGGGGTCCATGCCGCTCCATTTCGGATGACCACGATCAGGACTTTCTGGATGGGGAATCCATGGCTCATGCTGCCTATACTCGAAATCAGACGAGAGGAGATCCATCCGTGCCACCGCGGCCGGCCCTTGACACATGAGGGGAGAACCAGGGCGTGGGTTACTGCCAAGACTGCGGCGCAACGAACAGACCCGTCGATCAAACGTGCCGCATCTGCCACCATCCGCTCGACCGTGGTCGGAGCTTGACGCCTTGCGCGCCGTGCGGCGAGCGCCTCGGGGAAGACGCCCTATTCTGCTCTCACTGCGGTTCACCGGTCCCTTTGCTCACGGAGTCACTTGTGGGCTCCCGCGAGCCGAGGTTCGTCAATGCGGCGGACGAGGAACCTCGTCCAGACCCAACACGACCTTCCCTATCCGCGGCGAGGCCGTCGCCGGCACGAGAGGCACGAGGCTCCCTGGCTCCGGGGTCAGCGCGCCATGGGTCGAGACGGGACGCGACCCGAGACAGGACGCCGTTCATCTCTGAAGACGACCTACCTCCGTGGCTACGCCAAGTCATCGCGATGGAGACGGCACAATCCGAAGCGGAGGCCGTTCACCTCGCCCAGGCAGAGGCAGACACCGGACGACGCACCCGGGAAGCAGGGACGGCCGGCGCAGTGCCTCAACACCAAGAGACGGCAACCTTTCAGCAAAGCGCGGCATCCCAATCAGCGGCGAGCCCGGAGACGAGCTCCTTCGATGAGGCACCGCGAGATGATCCTGCATTGTTACCAAGCGCGGCCGCCGATCTCACGCCGTTGGAACCGGCGCCTCCGGCTGTTGAGGACCTGGAGGCCATCACGCCGGCCCCGAGGGTCAAGAAGCCGCGGCGGGAACGGCGCATCAAGCCGGCAGCCGTGCCGGAGGCAAACGCGGCGCGCCGAACTCCAAAGATACGCCGCTCTGATCCGCGCCTGGTGTCCACTTCGAACTATCGGGACCAGCTCTTGCTCGCCGGGTCGGTGGTACTCATCTGCATCGCCCTCGTGATGTTGCTCGCACCCGGCGTATTCGGCTAACGGGAGTGAGGAGAACTACCCATTGATGGCCAAGGCATCGCCGTGGTAGGCGAAGACGGTCATGTGGTGGAATCGGTGCTCGTGGCCGACTTCGGCCACGCCAGCTCGCGGGCATTCCTGGTTGAGAAGATCGCTGGCGCATTTCGCTTCGTGGGTCACGCCGAGGGTCCCACGTCCTTCGGTCTGCCTCATCGTGACCTCTCGATAGGCTGGCTCCGAGCGCTTCGCCAGCTTGGGCACGAGACCGGCCGTTGCCTGGTGGACCACGAACATCTCCGCATGCCACGGGAGCCCCGGGGCGACGGCGTCGATGCCCTGATGGTGTGCTCCTCGATCGGTGAGCCGGTCCGGGTCGCCGTCATCGATACGGGTGTTTCGGCAACGAGCGCTGCCGTCAGGCGAGCGCTTCGACGCAGCCACGCCCGAGTCATGCACCAGACAGCACCCAGCGGGCGAAAAGTGCTGGATTGGGTACCGGCACACGGTGATGCGCTTTGCGCGTTTCAACCCGAGGTGGTGGTGCTTCTCCTCGATGGAGACAGGGCAAACGCCGTACCGCGCGCGCTGGAACTCCTCCAGCGCACTCGGATTACTGTCGCACCGGATAATGCCGTCATCTACGGCCCGCCGAAGGTGCTCGCCCAAGCAAAGGATCTCTTCGGTTCCCGAACCAAGCTCCGGTCCGTAACCCCCGACGATGTCAAGGCGGAGGTTCTCGCCACCGAGCTTGAACGCGCGACGGCGCGACGCTGGGCGAAGCGCCTCGACCG
>DASYWB010000108.1:0-2495 GCA_035936495.1 Thermomicrobiales bacterium | reverse complement strand
GCGTCAGGTCGAGCACGACCTGGGAGGTCTCACCTGGACGAGCATAGGTGCCACCGGCGAACGTGGACTGGTAGAAGACTTCGGGCGGGCCGCCCTGACCCTCGCCTTCACCCCCGGCGGGCGTGCTTGCCTCCTCCAGCTCATCCGGGATGCCCTCAAACCCGGTGTCCGAGACGGTGACCTGAAGCTCAGGCAAGCCCAAATCGGCGAAGGCCGAGCCGGTCGCACCAGGATTCGAATCCTGAGCAGATGCTGAGACGCTCGCTGTCAAGAGCGACGCGCAAACGAGTGCTCCCATGAGCACGAACGTGAACACGTGACTAAACCGTTGCATGACCAGTCCTCCTATGACGCACGAAACCGCGGCCAGGCGTTTGATCTGGCTCAACCTGACCCATCGAGTGTTGGCGACGATACACGCTGCTTTGGGCTCATCAATATCCTTGGACGCTCGGGGCTGTTTCTGGGCACCTTTCGTCCACGGCCGAACCCGTCACCGCCACGGTCTCCGAAAACCCCACCTGCTTCATCGCTACCTTCCCGGTCGAACTCCTGCTCGCCGATGTTGCCCGGGCGCCCGCCCTGACCTCCCCACACCCTAGCCTAGCGACCTTACAAGCCAAGAACCTTACAGACGCCGACGACGATGAGAGCGCACCTGATCAGACCGGTCAGGATCAGCCCCGTTCAATCAAGGCCGGCAAGCACGTGGCGAAGAATCCGCAGAGCGCGAAGGCGCCGATATGCGAGCATGAACCGGGGGAGGCATCACCAATATCTCTGACCGCTGGCAAGGCTGGAGCCGGTTGCGTCGCATCTCTAGCATGCTCAGGAGATCTTCCGGATGGAAAGCGGACGAGCGTAATGTTGACGTGGCGACATTGGGCGGTGATAGTTATGTAGCTACATTCCGGCCTCCGCACGGGCATAGGCGAGAGACCTCGCCCAGATAGCGATTGCGTGGTTCATGCTCAACGCCAATGATTCAGCAGAGGATGTCACTCTCGATCATCTCGAAGTGGTGAACACCTCGCTACGTGTGCTCCGGCGTGCCACGGGCCTGCGTATCGCCCTGGTGGCGCGCGTGACCGAGCACTCTTGGACCGCCTGCGCCGTGTTGGATGACGCGGGATTCGGGCTCAAAGCCGGAGACGAGCTTGAGCTGTCGACGACCTACTGACGTGTCGTCGGCGGTGCGGTCGCACCGCTCCTCATCAACCAGGCGAGCACTGATCCGCGTTTCGCGGACCATCCAGGGCGCACGCTCCTCGGCATTGAGAGTTACATCGCGGTCCCGCTCCTGCGTCGCGATGGCAGCTACTTTGGCACGCTCTGCGCCCTCGACACCCTCCCGGCGGATCTGAATGCGCAACACCTCGAGATCTTCAACCTGATCGCCGGCCTCATCGCCTTTGAGCTCGAAGCGGACGAGCAGCGACGGCGGCAAGAGCGCGAACTGGACCACGCTCGCGAGGCGGCCGCCCTCCGCGAGCAGTTCATTGGGGTCCTCGGGCACGAGTTGCGGACACCGTTGGTCGCGATCAAGGGATTGTCTCAACTCATGCTTCGCCGCTCCGAACTATCGGAACGGTCACGCTCCGATGTCTCACGCATCGTGGCGAGCGTGGACCGGATGAACCGCTTGATCACGGACCTGGTGGATTTCACGCGTGGTCGCCTTGGCACCGGGTTGCCCATTGCTCCGGCGGCAACGGACTTATGCGAGGTCTGCCGGCGGTGTATCGAGGACGTGAAGATTGAACACCCGCACAGAGACGTTCACTTCAACGCCGAAGGCGATCTCCAGGGCGAATGGGATCCTGATCGCCTCACGCAGGTCGTCGGAAACCTCGTCAGCAACGCGCTGAAGTACAGCCCGGCCGGTTCCCCCGTCGAGGTCATCGCGCGTCCGGCACGGGATGTGGTCTCTCTCCAAGTCCGAAATCATGGCGAGCCCATTCCCCAGGACGAGATCGACCGAATCTTTGACCCCTTCCGCCGAGGCAGCCACGAGTCGAGGCGGGACCAGCAAGGGCGCGGCTTAGGGTTGGGCTTATCGATCGTGCAGCAGATCGTACAGGCGCACGGGGGTACCGTGGACGCCCAATCATCAGCCGAGGCAGGGACGGTGTTCACGGTGCGCCTACCTCGTTAATCGCGGCCCGCGCGGCATGACGCCTAGGATCTGTGCCGTATGGGACCGGAACGCTCTTCCAAGGAGCGAGGCGGCTGCCACCGGCTCACCCCTCCTCGCCCGTCTCGATGCGGCCAGGCACCTTCCCGCCCGATTGCCAGCGATCCATGGCCCGGGCAAAGTCGGTGACCGCTCGTGGACCGGCCACGGCGAGCCCGGCCTCGAAGGCGGCCTGGTCGCTCCACCGGTAGCCGACCATCTCGGTGTAGAACGGCTTCAGACGGAGCCCTCGCCGGCGCCGCGCCCGTGCCTCCAGCACGTACGACATTGCGGCCTCGGCGGTCGCGGCATCGGTCCAGTC
>DASYWB010000107.1:0-6289 GCA_035936495.1 Thermomicrobiales bacterium | reverse complement strand
TCTGGAGGACATGCTGCTCGATACGCTCGTCGCCACTCAGGACCGAAGCCAGACGCGAGAGGCGTATTGGTAGCGGAGTCAGAACGCCCGGAACAGATCGTGGCGTATAACCGGCTTCGGGGGTACGCGTAGCTCCGTTCTTCCGCCCCGGCGGGCGGGGGTATCCCGACCGGCCATTGTCCGTTGGCTAGCCTTTCCATTTGCCCATGTAGCGACCTGTTCTGGTGCCAAGACCTTTCCTTGCCTCAGTCGTGATCGCCAATTCATAGGAGAAGGGGGAACCAGAGGATGGTGGAGATGCATCGAGCGACTGTCTCGAACGCACCAGTCGTCGATACCTCGCGCAGTCCCCATGCCCGGTTGTGGCCACTTGGCGTGGGGGACGTGCGGATCGAGGACCGGTTTTGGGCACCAAGGCGGGAGACGAACCGGACCGTGACGCTGCCCTCACAATTGGCTCAGTGTGAGGAGACCGGGCGGCTCGATAACTTCCGGCGGGTCGTAGGCCAGTTCAATGGGCCATTTCAGGGCCGGTACTTCAATGATTCCGATGTCTATAAGTGGCTGGAGGCGGCCGCCTGGAGCCTGGCGACCGATCCCGATCCAGAGCTTGGACGGCAGGTTGACGAGGTCATCGACCTGATCGCGGCCGCGCAAGACTCGGACGGGTATCTCGATACGTACTTCACGTTCGAGCGTACGCCAGAGCGCTGGACGAACTTGCGCGATCTGCACGAGCTGTACTGTGCAGGCCATCTGATTCAGGCCGCGGTCGCACACCACCGGACGACCCGTGATCCCTCGCTGCTCGATGTCGCGTTGCGCCTAGCGGGGCACATCGAGAGCGTCTTCGGGCCGGTGGGGCGTCCCGGTACGGATGGCCATCCCGAGATCGAGATGGCGCTGGTCGAGCTTAGCCGGGAGACCGGCGACGGCCGCTGGGTGCGGCTGAGCCGCTTCTTTCTCGATCAGCGAGGGCGGGAACCGTCGGCACTGGCGGCCCCCGATGGGGCGCTGGGCCGGCCTCGACAGTACTTCCAGGATCACCTGCCGGTGCGTGAGCAGCGGGCGGTGATCGGACATGCGGTGCGGGCGCTCTACCTCTATGGAGGCGCGACTGACCTCTTCGTGGAGACGGGGGAGGTTGAGCTTTGGGAGACTGTCACCGCGCTCTGGGAGGAGTTCCACGCCCGGCAGGTCTATGTGACCGGGGGTGCGGGGGCGCGGCACGAGGACGAGGCCTTTGGCACCCCGTATGAGCTGCCGAACGACCGTGCCTACGCCGAGACCTGCGCGGCTATTGCGCACGTGATGTGGGCGTGGCGGATGCTTCTCGTGACAGGAGAAGCCCGGTATGCTGACGCGCTGGAGACGGCGCTCTATAACGGCGTCCTGTCCGGACTTTCGCTCGACGGCCGCGAGTACTTCTACGTCAATCCGCTGGCGGACGACGGGACCCACCGGCGCCAGCCATGGTTTGGGACGGCCTGCTGTCCACCAAACATCGCGCGGTTGCTCGCCTCCCTGCCGGGATACGTCGCGACGACGTCGGACGCGGGGCTGTGGCTTCATCTCTACGTGGCGGGAACGGCCAAGGCGACATTGCCTGATGGAAATCGGGTGGTGATCCACCAGCGGACCGATTATCCATGGGACGGCGGGGTGGAGCTAGAGGTCCAGACCGAGCGCGAGACTCCGTTCGGCCTCTTCCTACGGATTCCGGGCTGGGCGGAGGAGGCGGAGATCGTGGTCAATGGCCAACCGTTCGACCAGGAGATCAGACCAGGGACCTACGCGGAGATTCACCGGAGCTGGAAAGCGGGAGACAGGGTCCGGCTCTCGCTGCCGCTGGCGGTGCGTTGCCTGATGAGCCATCCGCGAGTCGAGGCGAACCGGGGCCGCATAGCGCTCGTTCGGGGTCCGCTAGTCTACTGCTTGGAGCAGGCCGACCACGCCGGTGTGGATGTGCGGGACCTTCGCATTCCAAGCGGCGCGACGTGGGAGGCATCGTTGCGGCCCGATCTCTTGGGTGGAGTGGTGACGTTGCACGGCGAGGCCATCGTGATGGGCGACGCGGGCGATGCGGGCGACGCGCTATACCGGCCCTTCCGGCATGAGGAGACAAACGGCCGGATGGTCCCAGTGACGGCGATTCCCTATTTCACTTGGGCGAACCGGGAATCGGGGCCGATGCGAGTGTGGCTGGCGACGGTGTGATAGCCGGCCAACTTGTGGGGTGCTCCTACCTCCTTCATCGATTACCTCACCTGGGTGAGATCATTGGTTGGTTCAAGAGCGTGACGACGAACGACTATTATATGCGGGGAGTAGCAGCGCTAGGCTGGCCACCCTTTCATCGTCGACTCTGGCAGCGGAACTAGTACGAGCAAATCATCCGGGATGAGGCTCACCTCAATCGCATACGCGCCTACGTCGCCAATAATCCAGCCAACTGGCGGTACGATGACGAGCATCCTGGGCGGATCTTATGAACGCGGTATCTTTTCTGACAATGATCACCCGATCCCGATCCGGAAGGGGCACTTTAGCCATGACTGACAGCATCACTACGCCGATCACCTCCGTCGAAGACGACACCGCCGACCTCGTTCGGCGGCATCGGGAGAGCCTGTTCCCAAGCGTGGCGCTGAACTATCAGGAGCCTCTGGAGCTGCGGCGGGGGGAGAGACAGTACGTCTACGACGGTGCCGGGCGGCAGTATCTCGACTTCTTCGGGGGGATCGTCACGGTCTCCAGCGGCCACGCGGTGCCGGAGATCAACCAGGCGATCAAAGAGCAGCTCGACCGAATCACCCATACGTCGACGCTCTTCCTGATCCGGTCGCAGATCGAGCTGGCCGAGCGGCTGCAGGCGATGACACCGGAGAAGCTCAACAAGGTCCTGTTCGTCAACAGCGGGACCGAGGCGAACGAGGCCGCGTTCCTGATCACGACGCTTGCCCGGAACTCCAACGAGGTGGTGGCACTGCGGCATTCGTATCACGGGCGATCGTTCGCGACGATCAACGCCAGCGGTCAGACTCCCTGGCGGTCCAGCACCCTCTCGCCGCTCCATGTCCACTACGTCGGCAATCCCTATTGCTATCGCTGCCCCTGGGAAAAAACGTACCCCTCCTGTGGCTTGCTCTGTGCCCGTGACGTGGAAGCGGTGATCCAGACGACGACGAGCGGTCAGCCGGCGGCGTTTATCGCCGAGCCGATCCAGGGCGTCGGCGGGTTTATCGTGCCGCCGCCCGAATACTTCCCGATGGTCAAGGAGATTCTGGACCGGCACGGTATCCCTTTTATCAGTGATGAGGTGCAAACCGCCTGGGGACGGTTGGGAACGGCCGACTTCGGGTTCCAGGCGTTTGGGGTCGAGCCCGACGTGGTGGTCTTCGCGAAGGGCCTCGCGAATGGCGTTCCCATCGGAGGTGTGATCGCGACCGACGAGCTTGCGTCATCGATCCGCTCGCTGAGCCTGTCAACGTTTGGTGGCAATCCGGTGGCGACGACGGCGGCACTGGCGAATCTGAATTACATCGTGACGAACAACCTGAAGGAGAACGCGCGGGAGACCGGCGCCTATCTGAAGGCGCGGCTGTGGGAACTGGCCGAGCGACACGAGGCCATCGGGGATGTGCGCGGCATGGGTTTGCTGGTCGCGGTCGAGCTGGTCCGGGATCGGGAGACGAAAGAGCCGGCTCCTGATGTCGCGTCGCGCGTGCTGGACGCGGCCAAGGAGCGTGGCTTGATCGTCGGCAAGGGCGGCCTCCACGGTAACACCTTGCGGATCAGCCCGCCGCTGATCATCTCCCGGACGGACGTTGATGCGGCGATCGAGGCGCTTGATGGGGCATTCACGGAGGTGGCCGGCGATTGAGCATCACGTGGGCCGCGCTAAGAGGGATTGCCGGGCTGCCTACGCGGTGGCCTCCATAGAGGGGGTTTAGCGAGGAGCGTGGCCACCATGCCCAAGATCGGCAGGGCTAGGAAGCCAAGGATGGCTGGGTTATAGCTGCCCGTTGCATCGTAGACAAACCCAAGTGGAATGGGACCGATCGCGGCACCGACGATGCCGGCGGCAAACGTTGCGCCCCGGATGCTGCCGAGATAGCGGCGGCCGAAGTAGGCCGGCCAGCTGACATCGGCGGCAACGGTCCATAAGCCCATCGAGGCGCCCCGAAGACCAGCATAGAGCAAGGCCAGGCCGACCGAGTCCACGACCAACAGGCAGAGGAGAGCGGCGGCCAGGAAGAACTGTCCCGCCGCGAGCACGAACCGGGAAGGATAGCGGTCGGAAAGCCAGCCCGAGAGGAATGTCATCGGGAGGGCAATCGCCGATTCGACCGTGAAAGTGGTTGCCGCGACCGTGGCCGGGAGTCCACGCTCGGTGAAGATCGAGATTTGGTTGAAGCTGAGGCCGGTCACGACCAGCGAGGGCACGATACCGGCACCGAGGAGGTACCAGAACGGGGGCAAGCGCAGCGCCTGATGGAGCGTCCACGCCGCCTCTTCGGTCTCCTTCGGCTGGCCATCGGGGATCTCCGGCGGGGGCTCGCCATCCGGATACTGGCCAATCGTCTCCGGCCGGTCGCGGACGAACCAGATGACGGCCGGGAGCAGCAAGAGCCAAATGGCAAGTGCCTCGATGCGCCAGGCAGTGCGCCATCCCACCCAGCTGATGAGGGCTTCACCGACCGGCGGGATGGCGGCGAGGCTGAGGGTGCCCGCCAGCCCCAACAAGCTGAAGGCCCGGCCTCGCCGCCGGATAAACCATTGCGGAATGAGGGTCCGGGCGCTTAGCGTGAGGATGCCGGATCCGCAAGCTCGCAATAACGCGAAGCCGGCAACCAGGGTCAGCGGATGTCCGACCGAGCTCGTCAGGAGAAGCGCGAGACCGAATCCGATGGTCGTGGCGATGAGGACGGTGCGATGACCAAGCCGGTCAATCTGCCGGCCGACGAGAAAGAGGGCACCCGCGCTCATCAACGTCGCGACCGAGTAGGCGGTCGAGACGAGCGAGCGCGACCAGCCAGTCTCTCTGATCAGCGGGTCGATGAAAACCGAGACGCCATAGGTTTGGGCTGGACCTGAGAGGAAGACCGCGAGGCCGGCAACGAACAAGACAGTCCACCCGGAGAAGCCGGGCGCGCTCGTTCGACGAGAGACGAGGTTGATGACTGGCTCCTGGGTGATGGGATGAGACCGGAATTCCCACGGTGATGTCGTCTGGCGGCATCTTCCGCTACCGCACCGGCTTGTGCAATGGGGCCGGCGCGATTCTCACTGTTCCCCTTTTCGTGGACAGTCGCTACACTGTGTGCGGCAGGGGTGCCCAAATGCTGGCGATATGCTGGCTGACACGACATCGTGGCAATGCGATCACGGGTTATCGAGGAGGATGCACGGCATGCAGGCAACAGGCACGAGCTCGCTGACCGATAGGATGATGGGCGCCTTGCGGCTCAACCCGACGACGTATGAGGAGGTCGAGCACGATCGTGGCGCTACAAGTCAAGCGCTCCTGATCGTCGTGTTGGCAGCCATCGCCAGTGCGATTGGCGGAGCCAGTGAAGGGCTCGGCGGTCTCATTGCCGGCGTCCTCGCCTCACTCCTCGGCTGGGCCGTCTATTCTGGCCTCGTCTACGTCGTCGGCACGCGGGTCCTTGGGACCTCGGTGACATCGGCGAGTTGGCAAGAAGTGGCACGGACCATGGGCTTCGCCTACACCCCGCAGTTGCTGGCGGTGTTCGGCTTCATCCCTATCCTGGGATGGATTCTAGTCCTGGTCGGCTTCATCTGGTTCCTGGTCGCGTCGATCGTCGCGATCCGGCATGCACTGGACATGTCAACCGGCCGTGCGGTCGGCACGGCGCTCATTGCGCTGGTCGGCTACATCATTATCGCGGGCATTGTCGCCGCCATCTTTGGCATCGGTGTCTCACTCAGCTAGCGATGCTGCCTCAATCAGGTGCTTGAGAAGAGAGTTTGTCGTCAATGGGTGTCCAGAAGGATGTCGATCGTACCCTTACCGAACAGCGGGAGTATTACCGCGCGCGGGCGCCGGAATACGATCAATGGTTCCTCCGTAAGGGACGGTACGATCAAGGACCGGAACTCAACCAGCGTTGGTTCGATGAGGTGGAGGAGGTCCGCGCCGCGTTAGATGCGACACGCATCGCCGGTGATGTGCTGGAGATGGCAGCCGGTACCGGGTGGTGGACCGAGCGCCTGGCGGCCACCGCCGAGCACCTCACCGCGCTCGATGCCTCGCCGGAGACGCTCG
>DASYWB010000106.1:0-8623 GCA_035936495.1 Thermomicrobiales bacterium | reverse complement strand
CTCCTGGCGTTTGTAGGTGCCCGTGTAGAGTCTCTTCGACCTCCCCAACGCCGTTACACCGGCCTTAGGTCAGACCTCCCTGAGGAACTCCGCGGCGACCCAGCCAGTGCCGTACCCCTGGTTGCGAATCTCGATCCAGGTGTAGCCGTCGTCCGTGGCCGGACCTCCCACCACCTCGAAGCGAGTACCGACTGGCAAGACATTCGCGATCGTGGCATCCAGTCCGGGGCCGGTGCGGAAGTTGAGCGCCGCGGTGGTGACGACCGTATCGCCGGGCTCCGGAATGGATCCATCCTCGGCTGGTGTGAGGAACTCACCGGCAACCCAGCCGGGTGTGGCGCCGTCCGGGCCGTAACCGAGCAGGCCGAGCTGATACCAAGTGTAGCCGTCCGCCGAGACGGGTTCATCCAGTATTCCCCCTTGGGTGCCCGTGGATAGGACCTTGATGACCGCGGCGTCGAGGCTCGGCTTGGTCCGGTAGTTGAGGGCGGTCGTCGTCACCACGAGGTCGCCGATCTCAAACTCGCCGCCGGAACTGGGTGGCGGCGGGCCAGTCCGCTCCTCGAGGTCAAGGTAGTCGGCCGAGGCCCAGCCGGTCGTCCGCTGCTCGTAGCGTACGGAAAAGAAGCCGTTCTCTGGTCCGCCGAGCACCTCGACTTGCGTGCCCGCGGGCATGACCGCAAGCACTTCAGCACCGAGGCTGGGGTCCTCCCGAAGGTTGAGATCCGCGGTGGTGGTGGCGAAGGAGGGAAAGAGTAGCAGATACGCACCGAAGGCCCAACCCTCCGTGCCGTCATAGGTGACCGGGACGAAGCCATCGACCGGATCCGTGAAGTTGTCCCACTCCAGTCCGGCGCCGGCCGGGATGACGCGAAGCACCTCCGCCGACAGGCTGGGACCGGCTCGCAGGTTGAGGTCGGCGGTGGCGGTTGCCGGGCAGGGGCCGCAGGAGAGCGCGGCGGCCGGCGCGGGCCCGAGCAAGGGGAGGGCGAGCAGGGAGCCGAGCAAGGCGGTGAGGATCAGTCGCACAGGGTGTCGCATGGTGGCCTCCATGAGTTCATCCGGGTGATCGCGGCGGATCGTGAGTCCCTCGGGCGCCATGTCTCCTTTCTCGGGAGTGATGCCGTACAGATGTAGCCTGAGGCGGGCAAGGAGGTCCATGCTTCGGGCATCACCCTCGTCGCTATCCTCTTTGTCTGCCACAACGACTGACCACCGCGGTAGGTTTCGCGGGAGATGGGGAATGGTCGTGCCGGCCGCCGCGGGCGGTAATGCCGCGATCGCTGCCACGCCGAGGCCGCCTAGGGCAGACGAAGCCAACCCCAATCACTCAGGAGAGATCAAGCCTATGGCTCATGAGCGTAGAGTCGCCCGGGGGATCAGCCTGGCTCGCCCGGTATGTCGCTGTCGGCAAGGGAGCCGAGGAGGCTGTCGCGGCCGGGCTCACCGTTCTCGGGCGGGATGGTATCTTCCACCTGGGTGGCGTCCTGGGGCGGGGTCCCGTTCCAACCAGGGTTCACGCGGTCCGAGGTCTCATCCAGGTCGCGCTCCTCGTCGATCCCATCCTCAGCTCGCGGGCCGCGCGGCCCCCGCATGCCCTGAGTTGTCTGGTCATCCATCTTCCATCTCCTCTTATGAGGCCATCGCCCAGCATCCTGATCCCAGGATCGGCTGCCCAACAGCGCCGTTGCCTGTCTGCCTCGCAACGGTTGTGCCCCTGCGAGGACCATCTGGCACACCGACCCCCACCGAGCGGGCCCGAAGAGCAGGCGTCGCGAGACCAGTGCCCCCGATGGCGGGATCATGGCGACCGGAGGGGAGCAGCCGAGGGGCGTCGGCTTGGCCTGCTGGCTCCGCACGGCCGACCGCCCTGGTCGGTTCGGTATCGTATAGCCCTGGCCGGTAGTGCCATCGGCACGGAACCTGCGCCATGAGGAACTTGGAACGCGAGCAGGTGGGCATGGGGAGGATCTGAATCATGAGCGAACCGATCGGACGGCGGCGGTGGGCCATTGCCGAGGGTTACATCCCTGGCTGGAGCAACGGGCCGGAGCCACTCTTCACCAGCCATGAGACGGCCTGCGTCCTCAACGCCGGCGACCAGGACGCCCACGTCGAGATTACCGTCTTCTTTGCCGACCGGCCCCCCGTCGGACCATACCGGGTCACCGTGGCGGCGCAACGTACCCAGCACGTCCGGTTCAACGGTCTCACCGATCCCGAGCCCATCCCAGTGGGAACCGACTACGCCAGCCTCATCGAGTCCGACGTGCCGATCGTGGTTCAGCACACGCGGCTCGACTCGCGGCAGGCCGAGAACGCCCTGATTAGCACGATGGCATTTGCGGATGGAAGCTGAGGCGCGACGTAACGTGGACTCGTCGGTGCCGCCCGGCTGGGATTACGACCCGTCGAGCTGGTCACAGCGCCTGCCGATTGTTGGCGTGGCGCTGATCGGATTTGCGATCGCCGGCTACCTAGCCCTCTTCCAATGGGAGGTGTTCGCTAGCGTCTGGGAACCCTTCTTTGGGAATGGCAGCCGGAAGATTCTGACCTCGGGCGTATCGCGCGCCCTGCCGATCCCCGACGCCGCGCTCGGTGCCCTCGGGTACCTGACCGACGCCGTCACCGGGGTGATCGGCGGCCCCGGGCGGTGGCGGAAGAGGCCCTGGCTCGTGGTCCTCTTCGGGCTGGCCGTGGGGCCGCTTGGCGCGGTGAGCATCGGCCTGGTCATTATCCAGCCGGTGATCTACGGCACCTTCTGCACCCTCTGCCTCGCCTCAGCCGCCATCTCCGTCGTGATGATCGGCCCGGCGCTGGACGAGACACTCGCCAGCCTTCAGTTCCTCAAGCGAGAATCCGCCCGCGGCCGGTCCCTCTGGCGCGCGTTCTGGGGCCTGGGCGAGCGGGGCGACTGACGCGAGATGGCATCGGACTTGCGCGGCTGAACACGCCCGATGGCACGCCGGTTCTCGTCGGGTGCGCCGCCGGAAGAAGCGAGAGAGATGAAAGGACAAGCAGCATGGCCGTTCCGCCACGGGGTCCCTGGTACAGTCGCGGTCTCTGGGGATACGGGTACCGCCCATACGGCGCCTACGCGGGTCGTCCAATGGCGGGTTGTGGATGTCTCTATACCATCGCGCTCGTCGTGCTGATCCTGTTCGTGCTTTCGCTCTTCTTCTGATGCACCGGCCGTGTTCCCGGTTAACGAAGGGCCAATAGGAGTTGTTTGCCGGCCAGCAGGACGTCGCTCTGACCCCATAGGCTCGGTGCTCGATCTGGCCATCTTCGCCTGCCGGCTGGCGACGGCCGCCTTGGGGGTATCGCCATGTGGCCGCGGATCATCAACATCGTCGTCGGGATCTGGCTGATGGTTGCTCCAGCCGTGCTCGGCTACGGCGCGCCGGCCGCCACCAACGACCGGATTATCGGCCCGCTCGCCGCGAGTTTTGCGACGATCGCGATCTGGGAGACGACTCGCCAGGTGCGCCGGATCAATTGGGCGTTGGGCACTTGGCTGCTCATCGCGCCGTGGCTGCTCGGCTATGGAGAGCTTGCGCCCGTGGTCAACAGCATGATCGCCGGCGTCCTCCTCATCGCGTTCGCCTCCCTGCGCGGACCCATCAAGCAGCGTTTCGGGGGCGGATGGTCGTCACTCTGGACCTCAGCCGGCGGAAACACCGGCTAGACGGCGCGGTTGAGAACGCCACGCTGGTGCGTTGTTGCCCATTCTGGCAGTGCTTGTCGGCCATCCTATCGGGTCACGGTGAGGGTGAACGCTGCGTCTATGAGGTCGGGTTGGGCAGGACCGGTGTTCCCATGGCAGGGCGAGGTTCGTGCTGCTGACATGTCTGTGAAGGGGGTAGTTGTCAGATGCAGAACGAGCAGAAACCGCAAGTCGTCGTGGTCACGGGTGCATCGGCGGGAGTTGGGCGGGCGGTAGCCGAGGCATACGGCAAGCGTGGCGCCAAGGTTGGCCTCTTAGCGCGCGGCCAGGCTGGATTGGAAGGGGCGCGCCAGGCGGTCGAGGCCGCAGGCGGCAAGGCGATGATCTTTCAAGTCGATGTCTCCGATGCCGACGCGGTTGATGACGCCGCCGAGGAGATAGAGCGGAACTTCGGGCCGATCGACATCTGGGTAAACAATGCGATGGTCTCGGTCTTTGCTCCGCTAGCGGAGATCTCGGCCGAGGATTATCGGCGGGTCACCGAGGTCACCTACCTTGGCTACGTCTATGGGACGATGACGGCGCTGCGCAGGATGCGGCCACGCGATAAGGGCGTGATCGTGCAGGTGGGCTCGGCCTTGGCCTATCGTGCTATCCCGCTCCAGTCGGCCTATTGCGGCGCCAAGCACGCGATTCAGGGGTTCACGGAATCGCTGCGGAGTGAGTTGATGCACGACCATAGCAACGTGAAGGTTACGATGGTGCAGTTGCCGGCGCACAACACGCCACAGTTCGACTGGGTCAAGACGACGTTGCCGAAGCACCCCCAGCCCGTGCCGCCGATCTTCCAGCCGGAGGTCGCCGCCGAGGCGATCCTCTGGGCGGCTGAGCACACGCCCCGCGAGGTGAAGTTGGGCTTTCCGACGGTGAAGGCGATCCTTGCCAACAAGATCGCGCCGGGACTGCTGGATCGTTATCTCGCCAGGACCAACTTCAAGGCCCAGCAGACCGACCGGCCCATCTCGCCCGATCGGCAGAACAACCTGTACACCGCCGTTGATGACGACCGCGACTTCGGGGCCCACGGAGATTTCAGCGACCGGGCTCGCGATTCAAGTCCGCAATGGTGGCTCATGAGGAACCGCCGCTGGCTGGTAGCCGGGGCGAGTGGCATAGCGGCCGCCGTCGCGCTCGCCCAGGGGAGAAAGTCCTGAGCAACACCGCGCCGCGCGTTCGCAGTCGTGAGGTCTAGCTCGGCACTGGCTCATCCCTCCGGTCACCGGCAAGCTCATCGAGGCGGGCAATGACGCCCATCTTCTTCCCCCAGATTGAGCTTGGCCCGAAGCATGGCCTCCTGGAGGCGATCCAGCGGAAGGGCGTGCGCGACTCGACCATCCACGCCCCGCATCGTGACGGCGGCGCAGAGCGCATTCGCGATGGCCTCCTCGGTCGCTTCGACGACGGCTTCAAAGAGTGGATTCATGGCCGGATGAGGGAGCATGTTGACGGAGATGGGTTTATTGCCAGACTCGGGGCTTAGCCCACGGTTGCCGGTGCTAAAGGCCAACACCAGATCGCCGCTGCCGTTCTCACCGAGACCACCGGCCCGCCCGATGCCAAGCGTTGCCCGTTGCGCCAACCGCCGGCACTGGAGCGGCAGGAGCGGAGCATCGGTCGCTACCACGACGATGATCGAGCCGGTGCCCTGGGGCGGAGGTCCCGGCGTTGGCACCATGGAGGCCGGGATCGCTTCACCGACCGGCACACCGTCGATCCTCAGCAGTCGCCGCTGTCCGTAATTGGCCTGAACCAGGACGCCAACCGTCCAGCCCCCGATCTCCTCGGTCAGCGCGCGGGACGAGGTGCCGATGCCCCCCTTGAATCCATGGCAGATCATCCCGGTGCCGCCGCCGACGTTCCCCTCGGCGATGGGTCCGCTCGCGGCAGCGTCGAGCGCGGCGAAGACATGCTTCGGTTTGACGTGCATCCCGTTGATGTCGGAGAGAAACCCGTCCCAGGTCTCGGCGACCACCGGCAAACTCCAGGCCGCGAGGTTGCCGGTCCGCGCAACGCGGTAGGCGATGAGCGCATCGCGGACGACTCCCACGCTATGCGTGTTGGTGAGGGCTACGGGCGTGGTGAGCAATCCGGATTCCGCGATCCAAGCCGTTCCCGTCATCTCGCCATTGCCATTCAATACATGATGCGCCGCGAAGACGGGTTCCTCTTCGATCTCGCCGCGGGGAATGACCACCGTCACGCCGGTCCGCACCGGTCCGTGCCCGACGACGAGCGGCCCCTCGCCGTGAACGAGCGTGACGTGTCCGATCCGCACTCCGGGCACATCGGTAATGGCGTTCCACCGGCCGGGCGCCATCCGACCAAGGCCGATCCCCAGGCCCCGGAGACGTGGTCGCGAGGTCTGGCTCGCCTCAGATAGGGTCATGCCGGGCGAACCATTCAGTACGAAGCCCGTTTGAGCGTGGCAAGGGTTTTCTCCGGATCAGGGAGACCGCTGCCGAGGATCTGCGCGGTCGTCTCGGCCAGGGGATAGGGAAGCTTGCGCTGCTCAACCGACCATCTCCGCGACGAATCATCCCAGGTGAAGATCGCGTATTTGCAGCGGAGATCCCCATCCTTCGGGTTTCCAACCGCCGAAACATCGACCAGCAGCATATCGCCGAACTGGCGGGTGAAGCTGACGTGGTGGTGGCCGAACGCGATCACGGCGGCGCGGGTATCGCCGATGACGTTCCCCAGCTCGCGGTCACGCATCTCGAGCGTCAGCTTCTGTTCAAGGTCATGCGGGTTGGCGTGAACCACGAGCAAGTCGTCGTCGGGAGATGTCCCTCCCGGCGGGGTGATGCGCCGTTCGAAGGGCAGTCCCGCCAGGTACTCCACGCCAGCCTCACCAATCTGATCGAGCGCAAACGCTTGCTCGGCTCGCGCCCGGCCATCTGCGGCCTCGACGAGATAGGCATCAGTGTTCCCCTGCAAGACGGCCATCTTCCGGCTCCGGAGGATCTCGATGACATCACGGGGCGCTGGCCCGACCTGGCACAGATCGCCCGCCACGACGATCTCGTCGACGGGTGGCAACGCGTCGAGATCTGTCAGGACAGTGTCCAGTGCCAGGCTAAACCCGTGTATGTCAGACATCACCGCGACCCGCATCATCTTTGATCCTCCGCATCGACGTGTCCGAGTCGGTTCCAGGGCAACCCTGTGTCGTGTACCGAATGCTCGGATCGTACCAGGATGCATGGCGAGTCTGGGTGCCTAGTCGCCATGCTTGACACGGCCCTATGGCACGCCACAAACAGGTTAGCACCCATCGGCCTACCGTCCCTCCACTGCCTGAAAGAGCACGGTTTCTTGATGTTCACGCCAACCATCCACACAAATAGTCAAAAATACCTAGGCGCGACGTTCACTACTCGTCGCAAAATACGTATTCTGACCGGTGTGCGATCTGGTCCCGAACCGCATGATCCAGAGGGGCCACGGAAGGGGGTTCCAGGACGAATGTTTAGACCGGGGTGCGCACATGGCTCAGGAATGGATGTGGTTGTCACGGGAGCGCCGTGCGTCACGAGGGTGGCCGGATAGTCCCGTCCAGCTTTCAGCCACGTCGAATGATCATGCCAGAGGATCGCGATCCGCTGGTCCGGCGTTCTTCGACTTGCCCGTCGCATCATCATCGCTGGCATCGCATGATGCCAGCGGGACCCGCGAGCGGATCATTGGCCGGCTCGCTCGGATGCTGAAGTGGGCAACACAACCTCCGACACGGCGGAACACGTCGTTACCCTTGCTCCAGGGTGGTCGTTGGGTCGGTGACCCCGATCCCACCCTGGTGGAACGCTGGCGTTCTAGTCCCCGCGGCGATTCTAGACGCTCACTCTCCCGGGGTCGCGCGCGGAAACGTTGATATTGCCGGTCCAAAGATCGTGCCACGGACGTTCTCACGCGGCGGTCGAGCGTTCTCAGCCAGGACGAGGGGGTGTCTCATTGATTGGCGCGCTGGCTCACATTCATACATAACCCACTACGAGGAACGTGATGCTGTCGCCATCCTGCACCGCGAGGTCCGGGGAGAACGAGCCCCCGGCTCCTGGCTCACCCTCGCCGAGATAGACGAACGGCTCGCCTCCCGTGTATGTGAACCCGACGTGGCCGCCGGCAATCGTGGTGACCGTGGTGATCCGCGTTCCCGGATCTTCCACCGGGGTGGACGACGCGTACAAGCTGATCGTGGCCTCCCCGGCGTTCGCCGGGCGGCAATCGGCGTAGGGCACATCGGCCGTCGAACCGTCCTGCACGAATAGCACTGATCCCGCCCGGGTGGCGTCCTCACAGACGATCCGCTGGACGTTGACGGTCACCGTCATCCTAGGTGGGGCGAGATCGTCGACGTAGCGTACGGCGTAGAAGGCGACGCGCTGGCCGCCGCTGATCGAGATCTCCGGCGATGAGGCCGCTCCCGTCCTGACGGAGACGAACGGCTCGGTGAGGTCATACGGGAGAGCCAGCTCGCCTCGGGCCGCCGTCGTATCAGACGTTACGAATTCCGTCATGTCGGATGGCGAAGGCGATGGGGATGCGAAGAGCTTGATCTCGAGCTCACCCTCGACCGCCGGCCGGCAGCCTGATGTGTCAAGGTCTCGCGCCAGCGGGTCATCGACCATCACCTGCTCAGTCCCCGCGCGGCCTTGATCCTGGCAGACGAAGGCGGAGACCTCGACGATGCCCGTATCTGCGGTCGGGACCAGCGTTTCGTCGCTCAGACCGTTCCCCGCGACGTGGTTCAAGATCAGGAACGACTGCTGATCAACGGCCGCGACCGCGATGTCTTCCGAGAAGCGCCCTCCGGACCCAGCCTCGCCTTGACCAAAGTAGACATACGGCTGATCGAAATCGTAGGTAAATGAGACGATGCCCGTGGCGTCCGTTTCG
>DASYWB010000105.1:0-8294 GCA_035936495.1 Thermomicrobiales bacterium | reverse complement strand
GTACTTAGGCGCACTCAGCCGTTTTGCCAGGTAAGACGCGGGCTGACGCCGTCAATAACTACGTTGGATACCTTCAGCGTGTGATCTCGTGCATGACTCGGGCGGTGCTTAAGCCTGGCGCGTACGAAGTTGATGGGATTCGGTTTGCGACGCTCGGAGATATCCCGGTCCGCCTCCAGGGCGTAACTCCGCTTGCCCTGTCAGTGGTGCACGAATATCGAATCATGCCAGCCGCGAGCTACCGCCGCGAGTGGACGGGCCAGGTGGCGGGCTACCGCTACGAGATACGTCATGCCAAAGGTCCGATGATCTTGGCCTTTCACTGGCACCCGGAGGGGCTGAGCCGGGTGACGATGCCACACCTGCATGTCGGCGGTCCGATCCAAGGCGTCGATCTAGCGAAGGCTCATGTGCCAGCGGGGGTCATCACACTCGCTGGCGTCGTCGCGTTTCTGATCACCGACCTCGGTGTGCGACCATTCCGTGACGACTGGCGCACGGTGCTCCTGACAGAGAACCACTGAGACAGGTCAGTGGACTGCCGGGACGTAAAATCGTCATACGGGGATGAGTGCCGTCGCCCGCCCCTGGACGACGGCACTGTGCGATGAGGGCCTGGAATTGAGTACCGGCAGACATGCTCCGATTGCGATCCGGCTGATTACGCCAGACGATTTCTCCGCGGTCACGTCTCTCTTGGCCGAGCTGGGCCGGCCCGCCCTGAACCCAGCCACGGCGAGAGAGACAGCGGCGGTGTTCGCGTGGCACGTCACGGCGCCGGATACGGCGAGTTTGCTCGCGGAGCGCGCCGGAGAGACGGTCGGGTTTCTCTCGCTTCACTTCCGCGACCGGCTGAACCATCCGACGCCAGAGGCTTGGATTCCGGATCTGGTTGTCACCGAGCGGGAACATGGCACCGGAGTGGCCACGGCGCTGATGGAGCGGGCGGTGGACTTCGCAAGGGAGCGCGGTTGCCACCGCCTCACGTTGGAGTCTGGCTACGCACGACAGCGGGCGCACCGATTCTATACCCGAGAAGGGTTCACCGACGCCGGCAAGTTCTTCAGCATGGAGCTTGGGCCGGACAAGCGAGCTTAGCGGCCGTATATCGGGGGTGGCGGTGACGGCGTCGGAACGGGTGGCCCGGCCGGCCAGGGCCTGGTCCGCGAGCATTGGCCCAGAGGTCGCGCTGCTGACCGTGGTGCTGCTCTGGTCGTCGACGTTCGTTCTCAGCAAAGACGCCTTCGAGGAGATTAGCCCCCTCGCCTTCATCTTCGCGCGATTCTCGCTGATGACGCTGCTCAGCTTCGGGGTCCTCGCGTTTCGCGGCCGGGGAGTGAGCCGGCGACGCTACTGGCGAGTCGCGAGCGGGGACAGGATCCGATTCTTGGTCGCCGGCATCTTCGGCTACATGCTCTATCAACTGGGATTTGTGCTGGGGCTTGATCGCACGTCACCATTCTCCAGCTCGTTACTCATCGCCTTGGTGCCGCTCTTCACGGTGTTGATCTTGACCGTCCGCGGGGAGCGACCGCCGTTGACATCCTGGATTGGGCTGACGGTCGCGATCGCCGGGGTGGTGCTCTTTCTGACGGGTAAGGACGCGGGGGGAGGGACGTTGCTGGGCGACACCATCAGCCTTGGAGCGGGCATGGCCTTCGCTGCCTATGGCGTCGTCAACCGTCCGCTCGTCCAAGCCTATGAGCCGGAAACCTATACGGCCTACAGCGTGCTGGCGGGGTCGGTTCCATTGCTGATCATCTCCGCGCCGGCGGCACTGTCGCAGGATTGGGGGTCGATCTCGGCTGGCGTCTGGGGATCGATCCTGTACTTGACCGTGTTTCCCGTCTACGTCGCCTACATGCTCTGGAATTGGGCCATCGCCCGGCGGGGGGCGGCGGTGGCGACCAGCGTGAGCCTGCTGGTGCCGGTGTTCAGCGGCTTGCTCTCCGTGCTGTTCTTTGACGAGCGATTCGGGGCGCTCAAGCTGGTCGGGGCGGCGCTGGTGCTGGCCGGTTTGGTCGTTCTCCGGTGGCAGCGGAGGATCAAGCCAGCGTCGACTTGACCGGAACTTGGGAAGCCGCTGTTCTCTCCCGGTTTGCGTATCATGGACGGTAGCACTTGGGTTTGGCCCGGTGACGGTACGCGGGTGTGGGGGGAGCGCTGATGCGGCGACTGATCTCTGGCGGGCGGGATGGGCGCGCGTGAAGATCGCCCTCGTCTCGCCGTACAACTTCCATCACCCTGGCGGGGTCTCCGAGCATATCGCGCACCTGCGAGAGGAGTTTCTCCGCCTCGGCCACCAGGTGATCGTGATTGCCCCGCGGGCGACGAAGGGCGGCCTCGAGGTTGGAGACGGGTTCTATGGGGTGGGGAGGGCGGTCTCGATTCCGGCTGGAGGGGCCAGGGCCAGATTGACCTTCGACGTGACGCTCTATGCCGACGTGAAGGCGATGATGCGGCGTGAGCGGTTCGACATCGTCCACTTGCACGAACCGCTGATGCCGGTGTTGCCCTACATGGTGCTGCTCAATTCTCAGGCGGTGAACGTGGCGACGTTCCACGCCTACCGGACGATCAACCACTGGTACACGGTCTTCAAGCCGTATATGTCGTTCGTGTTGAGTCGGCTCGATGGGCGGATTGCGGTTTCCGAGCCGGCGCGGGAATTCGTGCGGCAGTACTTCGATGGACCCTATGACGTGATCCCTAATGGGATCGACACGAACCGGTACGGGGATCACGTCGAGCCTTTCCCGTGGGCCAGCGATGGTCTCCCGCGCATCCTGTTCGTCGGGCGCTTCGACGAGTCTCGGAAGGGGTTCAAGCATCTGCTGCGGGCGCTGCCACTGGTGCAGCGTCGATTTCCGAACGCGCGGTTGGTGGTGCTGGGGACGGGAAAGCAAGAACGCTTTGCCGGTTGCATGGAGCGGTACGGGGTGCGGAACGTCGACTTCATCGGGTTCGTCGACGGTGAGACGAAATCCCGCTACTACGCGAGCTGTGATGTCTGCTGCTTCCCCTCGGTCCGGAACGAGAGTTTTGGATACGTCGTGCTGGAGGGCATGGCCTCCGGCAAGCCGGTGGTGGCAACGGATATCCCGGGATACGCGAGCATCCTGACCCATGAGCGGGAAGGCCTGCTCGTGCCGCCGGAAGACCACCAGGCGTTGGCCCAGAAGCTGGTGCGACTCCTGGAAGACGAGGATCTGAGAGCCCGGTTCGGCGAGCAAGGGCGCGAGACCGCGGCGCGCTACGACTGGTCGGTGGTGGCGCAGCGGGTGCTGGTGGTCTACGAGCAAGCCACGGAACAGGCGCGGACGGCGCCATGGCGGCGGACACTGGTGTGATACGGGTGAACGGCCCCATCTCCAACTCCTCCCCAATGTGCGGAAGACGGCAAGGCGGTGAGACGGCGAGGCGGCAAGACATACGTGGTGGCGATGACCCAGGGGGCAGAGAGGTTGGGAGCGATGGCTGCCGTGGGGGTGCTGACTGAACGAGAACGGAGGACGGTGTGGCGGGAGGACGTATGGTGGATGCAGCGTTGCCGCCATTAGCCGGGTCAGTGTTGGATTTGGTGGGCGGGACGCCGCTGGTGGCGTTGGACCGGCTGGGCGCTGGGCTGGCGGGCCGGGTGCTGCTGAAGCTGGAGCTGGCGAATCCCGGTGGGAGCGTCAAGGATCGGGCGGCGTTGCGCTGCATCGAGCGAGCCGAGGAACGAGGCGATCTGCACCCGGGTGGGACGGTCGTCGAGTTGACAAGCGGAAATATGGGCATCGGCTTGGCGATCGCCTGCGCGCTCAAGGGCTACCGGATGGTCGCGGTCATGAGCGAGGGGAACAGTCCGGAGCGGCGGCGCGTACTGGAGGCCTACGGGGCCGAAGTCGTGCTGGTGCCGCAAGGTCCGGAGAGCGTGCCGGGCCAGGTTTCCGGCGATGACTTGGCTTTGGTGGAGGAACGGACCGAAGAGGTGGTCCGGGAGTGTCATGGCTGGCGGCCCGACCAGTTCAACAACCCCGGCAACCCCGAGGCACACAGGCTGACGACCGCTCCGGAGATCTGGGAGCAGACCGGGGGTAAGGTCGCGGCGTTCGTGACCATCGTGGGGACGGGCGGCACCTTCGTCGGCATCAGCCGCTATCTCAAGGAGCGTGACCTCGGCATCCAGTGCCTGGCCGTCGAGCCAGAGGGAGCGCAAGCGCTGGCGGCAAAGCCGATCAGCAACCCCGGCCACCGTCTCCAAGGGGCGGGCTACGCGATGGTGCCGCCCGCCTGGGATCCCGCGCTCTGCGATGGCACGGTGCCGATCTCGGATGAGGAGGCAACGACGGTCGCACGCGACCTCGCCCGGCAGGAAGGCATCCTGGCCGGGTTCAGCTCTGGGGCGAACGTCGCGGCGGCGATGCGCGTCGCCGCCGAAGCGGAGCCGGGCGCCAACATCGTGACGATTGCCTGCGATACGGGGCTGCGATATCTGAGTACGGACCTGTTTGGATGACAGCGACCCACCGCGAAGGCATGCCGATGACGAGGCTCCGTGGAATTTTGACAGGCATGGCAGGGTATCCTGAAGCCTAGAAGGACGGTAAACCGATGCCAAGCAAGCTACGAAAGGGCCAATGGCCGGGAATCTATGCGTATCTGGATGCGCTGATAGGCCCATAGAATCTAATCTAGGAAATGAGAGGGATGGGATCGTTGAACGAACGCCAAACAAACAGGCTGTTAGGGCATCCGGTCGATGCTCGTCTCTTGATCATCAACGCTGATGACTTCGGAATGTGCCATGCGATCAACGAAGCCACCTTGCGGACGTTGAACGAAGGGGTCGTTTCGTCGACAAGCTTGATGGCACCCTGCCCCTGGGCGCCGCACGCGATGCAGTTGCTCAAGGAGAACCCGGATATTCCTTTCGGCGTTCACCTCACCGTCATCTGCGACTTTCGCAACTACCGGTGGGGCCCGTTAACCTCCAAGGGAGCGGTGCCGTCATTGATCGATGACGCAGGCTCCTTCTATAGCGGCGAACGGATTCCGGAATTGCTCGCCCAGGCCAAGCTGGACGAGTTGGAACTGGAATTCAGAGCGCAGATCAAGGCCGTTCTGGCCGCGCAACTCGCGCCCACCCATTTGGATTGGCATTGCCTGCGCGACGGTGGCAGGGCCGATATCTTTGATATGACACTCGGGCTCGCCAAAGAGTACGGCTTGGCGCTGCGGATCAGCGGTCGGCCTTTGGCCGCGAGATGCCAGCGTGTGGGCTTACCCACCAATGATTACGACGTGCTAGACAGCTATGGTCTTAACACGGCCGACAAATCAGCCCGTTATGCTCAGCTATTGCGAGAGCTGCCGGCAGGGCTCAGCGAGTGGGCGGTCCATCCCAGTCTCGGCAACGCTGAGTCACAGGCCATGGAGCCTGATAGCTGGCAGGTGCGCAAGACGGACTTCGACTTCATGATCTCTCAAGAGGCGCACGATATTCTGGAAGAGGAAGGCATCGTGCTCTTGGATTATCGAGCACTACAGACGTTATGGTCGCACTGAAATGCCCACAGAACCTAGTCCGTTAGGACGGCGCGGGGGGTCGACCAACTACCTCTCGGATGAACGAGCCCTTGGCATCGGCGTAGTCCGGACCGTAGGTGATGCCTTCGGCGATCACGTCGCGCTTGCGGGCGTCGTATGCCTTGACCAACGCCGGGTCAGCGCGTAACGCCTCCCGGAAGCGGATCTGCTCGTCGACCTCGGCCGAGGCGGTGGCCACGACGTGGACGTGGAGCCGGAAGATCGCACCGTCGTGCTGGATCGTCCCGACGCGCACGGGGCGCTCTTCTGGGAACGCGCCGCGTCCGGTCCAACGCTGAAAGCCCAAACCGTCAAGTGTCTCCCGCGCCGCGTCAAGGTGCCCGGGCGGGTAGAGAAGCAGCAGATCGACGTTCCCTTTTCCGCCGCAGCCTGGCACGGCGGTGCTCCCGATATGCTCGATCCGGGCCTCGGGCATCCTCGCTCGGATCAGCTTGGCGACCCGCGCCGCGACCTCCGGAAACCGCGGGTCGTATGGAAGGTACGTCGCCGGCTTTACCTCGTACGTACCGATCGTCACCGCATCGCTCGCCCTACCCAATCGTCTCCGCTCCTCGCGAAACCCGAATAGCAACGTCGAGCATACTATCAGCGGCATGGACGCCGTGGCGGGGCCGTGATTCCTTCGATCGTTGTTGTTTGCCCGAAGTCGATATCAGATGGCGGTGGTCAGGGTTTTTGTCCTGCCATCACGATACCGGCGTTCAAATCCGCCCAGGATGCTGACGTCTCCGGATTCACGTCTCTGCTGGCAGGGCGGATTCCGGCCGCCGGCTACACGCGATTGACAGCCCTGGTAGGCTGTGGTTCCGGCGCGGCAGTGTGGGCGCGGGCAGCGAGGAACCGGCTAGGAGGAGACCTTGGCGAATCAACGCATGGTGATCTACGCGGTCGGAGCGGTGATCGTGATAATCCTGCTGATTATCTTCTTGACGAATTAGGGCGCGTGACCAGTGTCAGGAGTGCGAGCCGATGGGCGGGGTGGTGACGGCGGTGAGCCGTTGCGCGACGCATGAGATGAGCAAGCCCAACCAGGACAGCATCCGGCTCGCCACCGGGCTGGGGGTCGAGGGCGACGCGCATCTGGGCGAGACGGTCAAGCATCGCTCGCGGGTGGCGCGCGACCCGAGCCAGCCCAACTTGCGCCAAGTCCACCTGATCCACGCCGAGCTGCATGACGAGCTGCGGGCCGCGAGCTTTGAGGTGACGGCGGGACAGATGGGTGAGAATGTCACCACGCGAGGCGTCGATCTCCTCGGGTTGCCGACCGGCACGCGGCTGCACTTAGGCGAGGCGGCGGTAGTCGAGGTCACCGGCCTGCGGAATCCCTGCGCCCAACTGGACAAGATCCAGCCGGGCCTGATGGCGGCGACGCTGGGACGCGACGAGCACGGCAACCTGATCCGGAAGGCAGGCGTAATGGGGGTGGTCCTGACCGGTGGCGAGGTCCAGCCCGGCGACGCGATCCGGGTCGAGCTGCCGCCGGAGCCGCATCGCCGGCTGGAACCCGTCTGAACGGGTCTTAGGGCCTGTTCCGCATGGGCGGCCCGGTTGGCTTGAGAGAGGGCGATGCGTCGCATCTCCCCGGCACGCGGACGGGCCGGGCGCCCGGAATCCTGGGACGCGATTAACGTTGCGAGCCTGCCGGGGGGAGTGACCACGAACCGATACTACGGATGCCGGGCGCATGCGATTGAGGCGGAGCGATGATACGGAGAAAAGTTCACCGGGCGGGAGTCATCTCCCGCCCGGTGTGAAGCATGTTCGGACTAGCCGACGCGCATCCGGCGCGTGGCCATGCCGCCGAGCAACAGCGCACTGATGCTCAGGAGCAAGACCAGCGCCGTTCTTGTGGGCACGCCCATCTGCGCCGAGCCGGCACCGGTATCCGGCAGCGCGACCGCGCCGCCTCCCGTAGAATCGGGGGTTTCGGTCTGCCGAGCGGGCTCAGCCGTGGCTGTCGGAAGCCCCTGGGTAGGCTCCGCCGTGGCAGTTGGCTCCGCTTGGAGCACGTTCACGAACCCCGTGCCGGCAATGCAGTCGGCCTCGCAGTCAGGGTCTATCTCCGCAATGATGGTCTTCGGACTGTCCTGGGGCACGTAGCCCGCGGGCAGCGTCGCCGGGTCCTCCGCCAGCACGACCTCGGCACCGAGTGGCAGCTCGATGAAGCACCGGCCGCTGACGCTATCCTGTATCGTCATTTCCTCCGTGGTGCAGGTGCCAAGGGCCTCTCCGTCCGGAGTTGTCGCCGAAATCACGACTCCGACCGCCGGGTCGCAGGGAGCATCTATCCCCTCGGGACAGAGGATCGCGGTCACCAGATATTCGATGGTTTCATCCGTCTCCTGGGCCGCGGCACTTGTCCCTAACGCCGAGAGCAGCACGGCGACGACCGCCACTGCCGCCACATTTCGGACCAGAGTTCCTAACATCCACACAGAGAGCTTCCTTCCCTTCGATACCGAGACCCGCCATCGGGTGTGGCACCCGCCACGGCTTTGAGCATACGACATGAGCATGGGGCCATGTGTAGGTAGAATTGCTTAAATCACCATGCCGGTTCCGGAAAGCACGCCGTGGGCCCTGGCGAGGAAGACCAACAGCGGAGCAGCACGCCTCAGCGCCACTGCCAGGAGATGCGCGTGACCATCATCGAGGTCCTCGAATCACTGTGCCGAAAGAGGCCGGCTCACCGGTCATACCTA
>DASYWB010000104.1:0-7348 GCA_035936495.1 Thermomicrobiales bacterium | reverse complement strand
GTCTCGAGGACCCGGCGCACGAACCTTTCAAGGGTCATATCGAGCCCTTCAATGTCTAGTCGTTCCATAGCGAGCCTCGCACCATCCCATAGTGGCGACTCTTCCATCGTACCACCTCATGCCTGCCCCCACCCGCGCCCTGTATAGGCCGCCGAGAGGGGGGCGTCATGAGGGGTTCGAGCGGGATCGACGATTAGAGCTCAGCTGTGGACTGGTCGGCGTCGAGAGCGAAACGGAGGATGGCGGCTACGCCTCCCACCTCGTCGAGCGCCTTGGCCGCTTCGGCGCGTGGCCAGGGCTCATCGACGTCCCGGATCTCCCGCTGCTCCTCGGCAGAAACCGGGACCTCGGAGCGGACAATCTCAATCTCGGCGTCGGATTGGACGGCCAGCCGGACCATTTCCGCTTCGACCTGAATCGCGGTGAGCTTGCCGAGATCGCCACCCCCTGGATGGGACGACGGGGGGGCCCCAACACCATAGAGGGGCATCGTGTAATCCGCCCAGCCGTCGCCGTGGAAGTCGTCGTTCATAACGAGTTTCAGCACTTGGCCAGCCTGGAGCGCGGTGAGTACGTCCTCCGCCCCCACGACACCGGCCCCTCCGCTGCCCGCGTTGTCGCGCGCCGCTTGAACCGCCTGCTGCTCTCGCTCCCGCTCCGCTTGCTCCACGATTGGCCAGGTCGCCTCCACGACATCTTGCTCCGTCGCACGGATGTCAAGCGCCACCGTGCCGACGATCCGGTCCTGGATCGACTGGTGGAGTTCATCGCGGAGGCCGGTCGTGGTGCGATCATCAGCGGCCAGGACGAGCATGGAAACGCGGCGCCGCTGGAGCTCCTCCCGCACATGCTCGGCCACCTCGGTGAGGAAGTGCTCGATGCGCTCGTCGGCCCGATCCTGATACCGGCGCTGCGACCACCCGCCTTGCTTCTGCCTGGCAGGGAAGTCTGTCCCCCGGACCTCCAGGCTCCGGCGCTCGCGCCGCTGAGTGATAAACGCGAGCGTCGCCTCGCGCTGGTCCGCGACCAGCACCGCGTAGGTTGGATGGTCCTCCATGGCGCGGGCCAGCTCGATCAGGACGGGCGTGGGACCAACCGCGACGGTGGTCGGGAGATCCAGCCCAAGAGGGATGGCCTCGAAGACGTTCTTGGCATCGCAGGCGACGAAGATGATGCTCTGGGCGTCATCGGACGCCTCATCCGCGAGATAGCGCTCGATGCGCTCAATCCCAGCATCAAGCGTGGCTGTCGCTTCGCTTCGCCCCCGCGGGCCATCAAGGAGACGCTCGGCTGCCTGCGCGAACTCCGCCTGCCCGGCTCGTCGTCGCGGTTGCTCACCGGACGCCTGCCAATTAACCGTCGCGGTCAGGTAGGGGGCCCCCACCGATGGCGGCAGTTGCGCGAGGCGCTCCAGCGTTCGTCGCAGATGGGTGCGAATGTCAAGGTCATGCTCGTGGGTCTGGACGCTCTTGACGGGGTCGAGTGCTGACACGTTTGTTTCTCCTCGATTCAGTCGTTTCGGACCTTACGGTCGGTTCGGCGGCATGCCGTTCGCGCCAAAACCGGCAAGGTCCGTGCCGTCAATGTGACAGAGGAAGTATCACTGGCCTCTGCACGGCGAAGCGCCCATGGCGCTGGGCCGCGAACACCGCGGTCGAGCACGAAGGGCATCTCCCTCATCACGTCAGAGGCTCTCGAAATCGCCGACCCAGCGGACCCACGGGATCACGCCGGCCGTGTTCTTGTAGAGCCTGGGATCGGCGGTCCAAAGATCAGCGGTCAGCAGCCTAGCAAGCACGATCTGCTGGGCATCATGGAGTTGCTTGATACCACTATCGCGAGCAAACGCGACCGCCTCTCTAATGATCTCCGGTGGTGGATCAGTGGCGATCGCGAGCCGTCCCAGCAGGTCGAGCGCCGCATCCGTTTCCGAGGGAGTCAGATCCCCCCGGCGACCCCGCTGATGGATGACCTGAGCCACGTCGACGGGAAGGGATGGCACTCCGGCGAGCATTCGCTCCTCGCGGACCGCGGCATCAAGCAAGGCATGGGCGCGCGCGGACAGTTCCTCGGGCAAGAGCCACTTCACGACCACGGACGCATCGACGACGAGCGGCGGCCGCTCTCGGACGGAGGTCGCGATCACTGGCGCTTCCCTCGCTTCTGCCGCGTCTTACTCAGGTCATCAGCCGCCGAAGCAAAGGTTTGGCCCTTTCGGCGGGCGAGGATGCGATCCCGCAGTGCCATCACCTCATCATTTACCGCGATCCGTTCCTCGCGGCTTGGTAGTGCGCTATCCGGTTCCGAAGCGGGACTGATAGGCCCGCTTCCCGCGCTCCGCTCACTCTCGAACGCGGCGACCTCCGTAGCCACGGCCGGCGCCAGAACCTGGTCAATATCCACACGGCGGATGCGGACTGCACGCGGTCCGACGCGATAGGACGGGAGGCGACCTTGTTTGAGCCAGCGGGAGACCGTCACGGCGCTGACTCTCAGCATCTCCGCCGCCTCTGGAATGGTCAGGAGATCGTTCCTGTCTTGATCGCTCATAGCCGTTTCCTCGGTGGACGAAACCAACATTCTTGGCTCGAAGACAGGGGCGCAGCGCCGAAATGTGTTGATCTGTGGTCGGGCGCGGCAAGCGGTGCCCCACGAGTGACGGACATGTGCTCAGCCTCCGGCACTCACGGCCAACCGCATCACGCTATCACAGGCTGTCACGACCGCGCAATAGGGCCATGATGGGCGGTATGCCGCCAAACGACCCTCATCCCAACCCTTTCCGGTGCGCGGGAGCGGGGCTGTCGCGGACGGTGGTGGCTCATGCCAGCATCGGCGCTGAGCCGAAGCCGGGATACCGCCTGTCATAGGGGCACGGCGTGTCGTGCCCGGCCTCCAACCGCGTAGGTTCCACGTTCCATAACAGCCTCTTAGCGGGAGACAGCTCGGCTCGCTTGACGCGTCCGTGCACCGTGCGAGAATTGTGCTCCAGCCGTCCAACAGGAGGTCGCCATGAGGATCACACGTGTTCGAGCCGTTCCCATTACGGCACCGGAGCCTCGTCCCGCGTCCTGGCTGTCCGAGTCCCTCGTGGCAAATCCGATGTCCATCTACCCCGAGTACCGAGAGCGCCGCTCCTCCTGGGGTCCGACGTGGGGCGCGGAAGTGCTAGTCCGGATCGAGACGGATGAGGGAATCGACGGCATCGGGGCGGCCGCACCGGCGCCGGCCGCGGCGCTGATCGAAGGACACCTCGGCAATCTCCTCGTGGGGCAAGACCCGTTCGATATCGAGCGGCTCTGGGACCAGATGTTTCGCTCGTCGCTCCCCTATGGCCGGAAGGGACTGCCGATCATGGCTATTAGCGCGGTCGACATCGCGCTCTGGGACATCGTTGGTAAGGCGAAGGTCGAGCCTCTCTGGCGACTGCTCGGTGGCAAGACTAAGGCGGCTCTCCCCGCCTATTCGACCGGCAACGATGTAAGTCGCTACCAAGCGCTTGGATTCCGCGCGTTCAAGCTGGCGATGCCGCATGGTCCGGCCGATGGCTGGTCCGGCATGCGCGGCAACATCGAGCTGGTAGAGGAGACCCGGGCGACCGTCGGTCCCGACGCGGACATCATGCTCGACTGCTACATGGCTTGGAACGTCGATTACACGGTCCAGATGGCACGGCATTTGGAGCCGTATCGCATCCGTTGGATCGAGGAGTGCTTGCCGCCGGACGACTACGACGGCTATGCGTTCCTGACCCGGACAATCCACTCGACCACCATTGCCACCGGCGAGCACGAGTACACGCGCTGGGGGTTCAAGGAGCTGATCGCCCGCGATTGCTGCCACATCATCCAGCCGGACCTGGCCTGGATGGGCGGGATCACCGAGGCGTTGAAGGTCGCCGCGCTGGCGTCAGCCTGGAATATCGACGTCATCCCACACGCTGGCGGGCTCCAACCCTGGACGCTGCACTTCATCGCGTCGCGCGTCAACTGCCCGCTCGCTGAGTGCGTGGTGATCGGCAACCCGGGCGATGACGAGCCGCTACGCTCCTTGTTTCCCTACCTTGAGGGCGTGCCTCTGCCCGCCGACGGCTTCATCAACCCATCCAATGCGCCGGGCATCGGCGTGACGATGAATCCAGCATGGGTTGAACGCTAAAGAAGGCCGCTCGCAACCACGTCTCCGCGCCCACCGTCCAGCCAGATCGGGTTGGACCAGGCGCGTTTACCGGTAGCGTCGATGACCGTCACGCGGCAGAACGAGTCACGGAACCGCTCGAGGTCGAATGACCCGCTGGTCAAACCATCACCCCGCGCGGCCTGAGAGCGTGAGCCCTTGCCCGAGGCGATGATGAGCGACGCGGGCGAGCAGGCGACATGGAGGCGGTCGTCGTCGACGTGGATATCGTGCAGCTCCGGCCCCTGGCTGCTATAGAAGTGACCGGCTTTGAGAGCGGCGAGCAGCTCCTCCGGCTCCAGCGCTTTCGCGCGAACCTGCGTCCAGCCACCAAAAGCATCGGGGCGCCCAGCGAAGTGAGCGTCATCACTGGCGAAGGCAAAGAGACGGCGTCCCCGTAGACCAAGCTGATCGCTGAGGTACCAGCTCTCGCCGCGATCGTTGTCCTGGACGGTCGTCTCATTGTAGATCTCCACCGCATGCGCGGCTTCCACCAACAACGCATCATCCAGTGTCAGGGAGTACCAGGCGGGATGGGCGATGCCAACGAAAGCGCCGGCAGCGGCGGCCCGGGAGGCGATGGCCGGACCCGTCTCCCCTTCGAGCGCGGGCGGAAAGTCGAGCGGCAGACCGACCGCCAGGAGATGCCAGGGTTCGCCATGCTCCAGCGCCGGACCATGAAGCTCGGCACCGAGCAACGTCGTGAACCCGTCGTCACGAAAGAGGCGGGTATCGACGACCGGAAAGCCGAAGCTCTCCATGAAGTGATCGGTGATCGCCAGGAAGTCGTAGCCCTGCTCCCGATACCGGCGAACCACGTCGACCGGATCGAGCATGCCGTCCGAGACCGTTGAGTGGGTATGAAGATTGCCCCGATAGAAACGTCCTGGTCTATCGAACGGTAAATGGCGCACGAGCATCCTCCGCATGGGCGATGGGCAAATGAGATCGTACGCGATCTTGGACGATCAAGACCGATGAAGCAACCCCGGCGAGCCGCCGCTCACGCCAGTGATCTCTTTTTGGAGAAAATCAAGCGTCCGCTGGGCTAGACGATCCGGCCAGGGCCAGCCGTGACGAGCAGCGAGCGCGGAGCAGACGGAGGTGCCTAGCCTGGTGGCGTTAAGCATGGCCGGGCGAAGATTGCCCGCTTCCGGCCCAGGGATGCAAGCATTGAGCTGAGCCAAGCGTGACGGCGAGATGGCTCCCTCGATCCCGGCGGCCGCGTCCGATGCCTGCCAGCGGCCCATCGCGCCGGCTTCCAATCGAAGTAAGGCGCAGAGATTGCCCGTCACCATCGTGGTATAGCCAAAGCGTGCAGACCAATGCTCGCCGCGGCGCACCGCCGTCTCGGTACGCAGCAGGTAGTACCAGAACCCGCCACAGACACGCTCGAACGCCCCGGCGAGGTCTTCCGGGCCGAGGTTCCGCCCGACGAGCTTCCCGGCGTGGGCGCTGATCTCGCCACCGGTCTCGTCGTAGAGCACGATCGCATCGACACTCGTGGGGCTGTTCGGCCAGGTAAGCATTTCAGGTATGGCAGAGGCGGGGTAGAAGTTGAAATCCACCCGGAGCGGCAGCGGCTCGGCGTCATAGACCGTCCACGGATGGTCGGCAACTCCGGGGAACGCGAGCAAGAGATCACCAAGCCGGGCGGCCCATGCTTTCCAGCCCCGATTGAAATCGTTGAAGTCCGCCTCGCGAATGAACAGGGCGACGTCGACGTCCGACCAGGCATCGGCGCGGCCCTCGCTACTCGATCCGTAATTCACCAGGCCAACGATACGTGAATCGCTCGTGGCGGCTTCGAGGAGACGTTGGAGCATCAGCGTCCGGTTCAGACTCATTGTTTGCTGCTGCCTTCGTTTCATCCACCTGATCGTCGAGATTCATGGCGGCGAGAGCTCTCAGGTCGGCTATCCCCGAGTGGAGAGCGGCACGACGCCACGGGTGCTGACCATCCTTTTTAGACTGAGGTAGAGCTGGTTGCCAAGCCAGGGTAACGAAGGGCGGAATCGCCGATGATGTGATGCGAGGGAATGGCTGCTTCGGCAGTAGAGCTCTCACCTCGATGGCTGGGTTATTCAAGGCAGCCCCGGGCCGTCGCTGTTCCCGCTCACGAATGTTAGACTTCTGCTTAGCGGTGAGATGGAGCATGGGGCGCGCGGGTGACGTTTCCAGCAGACGAAGGAGGCACCGGTTCCACGTCGCCAACGCGACCACCGCTCTTTCCCACTGATGTCGTGGCCTCTCCCGATAAGTTCTCCAAGTACGTGCTCGTTCCCGGGCATCAAAGTGGAAAGGATCGAATCTTTCTCGGGCGGCTCGGATACCGTCCAGTGAATGTGCGTGACGCGGAAGAGCTGGCAGACACCTACGCCGCTCAAGCACGCGCACGTTTAGCAGCGGGTGATTACCAATACGCTAGAACCAGCGCGTATGGTCAGCTCATCATCATCGACATCAGCGTCCGGGGGCTTCGATCCGTTCCGTCTGGCATCAGGACCCCAATAGGACGGTCACAATGCCTTTCCCTCTACTGTCTCTTGTGCGGCTCCGCTCGGACCGTTATCAGGAGAGCGGAGCCGATAAAGATGCCCTCGGCGTGATCGTGATGATCTACGACGAAGAAGCCTACGAAGTTGAGTTCTCCTGCCAGGAAACAGGCGAGACGTTCGCGATGCTCGCGGTTCCCCAGGACGAGGTCGAGCTCGCCGCGACGCCAGAGCAATTGCAGTCGGCTTCGGTCGCGACCTGAAGCTCCGTAGTCCGCGGCACTCACAGCGCACCACTGTTCCTTAACTCGGCGACACGCGTCGCAAGAGGGCTGTCTGGTGGTGTGGAGCCTCCCAACTCCGGCGCCACGTCCTCCAGTTCGTAACCGAGCAACTCACGGGCGTGAGATACGTCCGAGAACTGTTGGCGCGATGGTGATCAGAGAGCCATCGTCTCAATGCTAGACTGGAGACCCCCTACGGCCAGCGAATTGGGATTGCTATCAGTGTTCGCGGCGTTGTCATGTTCATAGGTTGGTTCCTGCGCCGGGACGGCTCGCTCACCTTGGCAGCTCCCTTTCGGGGTTTTGCCGGAAAACTCAATTGATTATTTTTATTAAGGAGCGTTCAATGGCACTTCCCTGCCTTGCAACTGTCCGCATAGTTACGAACAAGTA
>DASYWB010000103.1:0-5880 GCA_035936495.1 Thermomicrobiales bacterium | reverse complement strand
ACCTGCCGCGCCAGCAGGATGTGCTCCCGCGTCTGCGGCATCGGCCCGTCCGGGGCGCTGACCACCAGGATCGCCCCGTCCATCTGCGCCGCCCCGGTGATCATGTTCTTGATGTAGTCGGCGTGCCCCGGACAGTCGACGTGCGCGTAGTGCCGGCTCTGCGTCTCGTACTCGACGTGGGCGATCGCGATCGTGATCCCCCGCTCCCGCTCCTCCGGCGCGTTGTCGATGCTCGCGAAGTCCCGGAAACTCGCCCCCCCCTGCAACGCCAGCGTCTTCGTGATCGCCGCCGTCAACGTCGTCTTCCCGTGGTCGACGTGCCCGATCGTCCCCACGTTCAGGTGCGGCTTCGTCCGCTCAAACCGCTGCTTCCCCATGATAATCGCTCCCTTTGCATGGGCAACCGCCTCTATCGACGGGCGCCTACGTTCAGACTGTACAGACCAAGAGGCCCCGGGAAGGAGCCTCTCGATCGGTGGAACAAGCTGGAGCCCACACCCGGACTCGAACCGGGGACCTCATTCTTACCAAGAATGTGCTCTACCTACTGAGCTATGTGGGCCCGAACCACGGTCACCCACGGCGACCGGCCTGTTCGGTGGGCAGGGACGGATTCGAACCGCCGTAGCTTTCGCACCTGGTTTACAGCCAGGCCCATTTAACCACTCTGGCACCTGCCCGGGCTTGGCCTCCGGCGCGCGTCGACTACGCGTCCTCGTCGTCGCGGCCTTTCCTAGCGGAGCCGACGATGGGACTCGAACCCGCAACCTGCTGTTTACAAAACAGCTGCTCTGCCAATTGAGCTACGTCGGCAGACGTGGCACGCTATGAGCCAAGAGATAGTATAGCAAATGCCGGATTAAGCGTGTCAAGAAAACCCGCCGCGGCCGGCAGACTTGGAGTGAGAGCATGCCACTCTCCGCGGAAGTTCCCCGTTCAACGTCGGTCGCGATCATCGGCGGCGGCATTATGGGGATAAGCCTCGCTTGGCACCTTGCTCGCCGCGGCCAGCGAGACGTGACCGTGTTCGAGCGTCAGACCGTCGGCGCGGGCGCCAGCGGGAGAACCGCGGCGTTACTTCGTCAGCATTACACCAATCAGCACGAGGCCCGCCTCGCCCACCATGGCCTCGACTTCTACCGGCGGTGGGCCGAGATCGTCGACCCCACGCCGGTCCATACCTCCTGCCCCCTCGTTGTCACCGTGCCGACGGGACGCGGCTTCGAGGGCAATGTAGATCGCCTGCGCCTCAACGTGAAGATGCAGCGCTCGCTTGGGATCCAGACCCGGATCGTGACCGCGGATGAGCTTCGCGCACTTCAGCCCTACGCCCGCACCGACGACCTGCGTTGCGCCGCGTTGGAAGCCGATAGCGGATATGTCGACGCGCCAAGCGCGACACGCGCCCTGGCGGTCGCCGCCCGTCGGTATGGCATCCGCATCGTCGAGCACTGCCCGGCTGAGGCTGTAACGGTCGAGCGAGGCCGGATCACCGGCCTACGGGTCCACGGTGAACACGTGAAAGCGGACACCCTGGTCTGCGCCGCCGGCCCTTGGTCTCCACAGGTCCTGCGGAGTGCCGGCATTCAGGTTCCCGTCGAGGCGATCCGGGTCCAGGTAGCCGTTCTCCAACGACCGCTCCACCTCGAACCGCCCCATTTCGCCTACGTCGACATGGCCGCCGGTTTCTTTACCCGACCCTACGGTCCCGGCAGGAGCCTCGTTGGCATCGCCGGTGGAAGCCAGCATGATCCCGTCCGTCCCAATTCCTACCGCGTGGCCGGTGATGAGGAGTATTTCGTCCCGGCTCGGGAGACACTGGCACGGCGCTTCCCGGGCATGCGGCAGGCTGTGGCGTGCTTCGGCTGGGCCGGCCTCTACGATATGACGCCCGACGCTCATCCAATCATTGGCCCCGCCGGCCCGCGCGGCCTCTACCTGCTGGCCGGGTTCAGCGGCGCCGGGTTCAAGAAAGCCCCGGCGGTCGGCGCCGCCCTGGCCGGCCTCATCCTCGACGGACGGAGCGATCCGTTCGACCTCGCGCCGTTTACGTTCGACCGGTTCCAGGGCGACGGCTGGCGGGTGCCCTGGTCGGGGACCGAATACCTCCTTTCCGCCGACTTCGGGCACGGGCTCTAGTCATGATCCCTGCCCTCAGGCGCCTATTCATGCCAGCTTGGCGATAATCGCGTCGGCCATGCCCGACGTGCTGGCGGCTTTCGAGGGATCACGGTCCGCTCGGAGGTCGTAGGTGACGTCCGTGCCCGCCGCGACGACATCCTGGACGGCCGACTCGACACGCTCCGCTGCCTGCCGTTCACCGATGTGCCGCAACATCAGCGCTCCGGAAAGGATCATCGCCACCGGATTTGCCTCGTTCTTCCCGGCATGGCTGGGCGCGGAGCCGTGGATCGGCTCAAAGACGGCAACGTCTTCGCCAATGTTGCCACCGGGCGCCACACCCAGTCCTCCGACCATCCCGGCCACGAGGTCGCTGACGATGTCACCGTAGAGGTTGGGCAATACCAGGACGTCATAGGCATCCGGCTTTTGCATCAGCTGCATACACATGTTATCGACGATGCGGTCGTTGAACTCGATGTCGGGATACTCCTGAGCCACCTCCTGGGCGACGCGAAGGAAGAGCCCGTCGCTGAACTTCATGATATTGGCTTTGTGGACGGCCGTGACCGTCTTCCGCCCATTGGCGCGGGCGTACTCGAAGGCGTAGCGGACGATGCGCCGCGAGCCCTCGGGTGTGATCATCTTGATACTGATGGCCGCGTCGGGCGCGATCTGCTTGGAGCTCAGCCTATTCAAAGCGCTGATGACCTCAGCCGTGTCCTCCGACCCAGTGTCGAACTCGACCCCCGCGTAGAGATCCTCCATGTTCTCCCGAACGACGACCAGGTCGATATTCTCGAAGGTACTTTGGACGCCCTTCATCGTCTTACCCGGCCGCAGGTTGACGTACAACCCAAGCTCGTGACGGAGGCCCACATTAACGCTGCGAAACCCACCACCCACGGGCGTTGTGATCGGCCCCTTGAGACCGACCTTGTTGCGCCGGATGCTCTCCAGCGTCGCCGCCGGCAAGACCTCGCCATGCTTTTCCAGGCTGGTCATGCCCGCTTCCTGCTCGTCCCATGCGAAACTGATCCCGGTTGCATCGAGCACCCGGCGAGTCGCTTCCGCCACCTCTGGTCCAATACCATCGCCTGGTATCAGCGTCACGGGGTATGTTGCCATCGATTTCCGTCCTCCCACTCTCGCGAGACCGTGTCTCCCGTCCTTACTCGCCCCGATTGTGCCATGCTCTCGCTCATCGTGGGGAACATGATTGCCGTCGTTGCCCCAGCCAGTCTCTCAAGGAGTTGCCGCCGCATGTCTGATCGCACGCCTCAACTCCCGCATGGTCCCGTCGTACTCGTCATTCTTGATGGCTGGGGCTTGAACGACGACCCCTTCGGGAACGCGGTACTGGCGGCTGAAACGCCGACGATGGACCGTCTCTGCCGTGACTATCCCGCCGCCGCGCTTCGCTGCTCCGGGGAAGCCGTTGGACTCCCGGAAGGCCAGATGGGTAACTCGGAAGTTGGCCACCTCAACCTCGGCGCCGGCTTCATCGTCTATCAGTGGATCACGAGGATCGACCGCGCCATCGCGGACGGCGCGTTTGCCAAGAATCGCGCCCTTACCGAAGCCATGGAGCGCGTCAAGAGGACCGAGGGCAAGCTGCATCTCATTGGTCTCGTCAGCGATGGTGGAGTCCATAGCCACGTTCGCCACCTCAACGTGTTGCTGGAGCTCGCGAAAGCGCAGGGAGTTGGCGACGTCCTGGTCCACGTGGTCACCGACGGCCGGGACACCTCGCCGACTGGCGGTGCTGCCTATGTCGGGTCCTTAGAAGAAACGATGCGCGGTCTCGGCGTTGGCCGCATCGCTACCGTATCCGGACGCTACTATGCTATGGACCGCGACCACCGCTGGGAGCGAACCAAACGCGCCTTCGACGCCATCGTCCTCGGCCGGGGTCCCAGACTTGCCTCCGCGACGTGGGCGATTCAGGACTCCTACGAGAACGGCAAGACCGACGAATTCATAGAACCATGCGTCATCGAGCCCGGAGACCAGCGATACCACGGCATCGAGCCCGATGATGGGGTCATCTGGTTCAACTTCCGCGCGGACCGTGCCCGGCAACTTACGGAAGCGATGACCGCGCCAGCGTTCGACGGCTTCGACCGAGAGGTGGAACCACTGCGGCATGTCGTGACATTGACACGCTACCGGGCTGATTTCCCGGTCGAGGTCGCGTTTTCCCCGCAGGACGTTGAGCGGCCGATGGCCCAGGTCGTGAGTGATGCCGGCCTCGCGCAGTTTCACACCGCCGAGACGGAAAAGTACGCGCATGTGACCTTCTTCTTCAACGGCGGCCGTGAGGAACCCTTTCCAGGGGAGGAGCGCGAGTTAGTCCCGTCTCCCAGGGTTGCCACGTACGACTTGCAGCCGCAGATGAGTGCCGAGCCGTTGACCGACGGGGCGATTGCGGCGATTACCTCCGGCAAGGTCTCGTTCGTCATCATCAACTTCGCCAATGGTGACATGGTCGGTCATACCGGTGACTTCGACGCGGCGGTCGCGGCCATCGAGACCGTCGACCGCTGCCTCCACCGGATCGTGGACGCCACGCTGGTAAAAGGGGGCGCCCTTCTGGTCACGGCCGACCATGGCAACGCCGAGGAGATGGTCGTGCCGGAGACGGGACAACCGATGACCGCGCACACGACGAACCCGGTGCCGGTGGTGCTGGTCACCCCGGAGGATCACTCACTTCGCCAGGCACGCTTACGGCAGGATGGTGTCTTGAGCGCCATTGCGCCGACCGTGCTCGAACTGCTGGAATTGGAGCCCCCGGCGGAGATGGATCAGCCTTCGCTTATTCACCGCTCGTGAGAAATGATCCCACCCCCGGGTCGTTCCGCGGGGCTCGGTCGCTGGCCTACCATCGCCCCATCCTACCGTCTCCACCGAAACACCGCGTCGCCAGGATAGATCGCCGTATCGCCCAGGGCTTCCTCGATGCGCAAGAGCTGGTTGTACTTGGCGACCCGGTCGACGCGTGATGGCGCGCCGGTCTTGATCTGGCCGGCGTTCGTGGCCACGGCCAGGTCGGCGATGAACGTGTCGTCCGTCTCGCCGCTGCGATGGGAGATGACTGCCGCGAAGCCGTTACGCTGGGCGAGCTCGATGGCCTGGAAGGTCTCGGTCAACGTTCCGATCTGATTGAGCTTGACCAGGATGGCGTTGGCGCTGCCCTCGTCGATACCCCGCTGGAGGCGGGAGGGATTGGTGACAAACAGGTCGTCGCCAACGAGTTGGACTCGTTCGCCAACTCTCGCGTTGAGCGCTTGCCACGCTTCCCAGTCGTCCTCCGCGAGACCGTCCTCGATCGAGGCGATCGGGAAACGCCCGCACCAGTCGCTCCAGTAATCGACCATCTCCGCGCTCGACAGCTCCACGCCCTCGCCGGACAGCTTGTAGGTTCCGTTGTCGAAGAACTCGGTTGAGGCCGGGTCGATTGCCAGGAGGATACCTTCACCGGCTGTGTACCCCGCCTTGCCGACGGCTTCCAAGATAACCTCAATGGCCTCTTCATTTGATGCAAGGCTTGGCGCGTACCCGCCTTCGTCTCCGACGTGAGTGCTGGCTCCTCGCTTCTGCAGCACGGCCTTCAACGCGTGGAAGATCTCGGCGCCCCACCGCAGGCCCTCGCGAAAGCTCTCCGCGCCGACCGGGACGACCATGAACTCCTGCATGTCCACACTAGAGCCCTCGGCGTGCTTGCCGCCATTGAGGATGTTCATCATGGGCACGGGC
>DASYWB010000102.1:0-2324 GCA_035936495.1 Thermomicrobiales bacterium | reverse complement strand
CGAATTCTATCTGATGTCGGGCCAGCCGGTCCCAGGGGCCGACGTCTACGATGGCTATCCGCAGATCGAGGACGGCATCGGCATCACTCGGCACTTCCTGGAAGAGGCAGAGCGCTACCTGCGGCGGGCACGAGCTGGTTCGCTCCGTGGCGTTGCGGGCACGGTCGCCTGCGGTACGTTGATCGCCCCGACGATGCGCGAGACCGTCGCGCGCTTCAACGTCCGGACAGGGGCCCGTCTCGACGTTGTGGCGGTCGAGAATCAATATCTTGGCCCAGAGATTACCGTATCAGGTCTCCTTACCGGCGCTGACCTGTTGCAAGCGTTTGAGAACCGGCCAATCGAAGGTCCGCTCTTCGTCTCCAGCCGGATGCTCTCTGATCGCACCGGAACGCTTCTCGACGACAAGACTGTCGACGAAGTCTCGAACGAGCTCGGCTGCGCCGTTGTCCCCGCCCAGAGCCTGAGCGACATCGCTCGCGAGCTGAGACGGTCACGATCCCGCCGTCAGGCAGCCTGAGTCCCACGATCAAGCGATGAACGAGGATACGCGGCCCCGAGCGGTCCAGGACCACACGGACGGGGTAGTGCTCTCGATGCTCGTGACGCCTCGTTCATCGAGCACCGGGATCGTTTCCCTTGATGACGACGTGATCCGGGTCCGGCTTACCGCCCCACCGGTAGACGGGAAAGCGAACACGGCCCTGACCAGTTATCTGGCCGGCGTCCTGGACGTGCCCAAGCGCAACGTCGAGGTTTTGACGGGAAGCTCTGGGCGCCGAAAGAGGGTACGCGTGACGACGGAAATGGGCTCTGCGGCCGTCACCCGGCTCCTCCGTGATGCTGTCGGCCGGTAGCATCTCTGGGGGTATGACGACCTGACGGCGGCGGCGACACATGGACGAGTGGTTAGAGGCCGTGTGGAAAGATGGTCCCTCTCCTGTGCCGCGGCCAGGTACCACCCGGAATCGTAGAGGCACGGCGTGCCGTGCCCGGCCTCCCACCGCATCGCTGGCCCTTGCCGCACAGCCTCTTAAAGGTCAGCGGCTGGTACCTGTACGGCGCGCTACGTGTGAGATCGCCCTGCCGCTGAAGGCACCCATGGCCGCCAGGAAATCGAGGGCGATCCGGCCCGCTGACCGGTGCTGCTCACCTTCCGGCGCGTCACCCTGGTGCATATCCGCGAATAAGACGAGCGTCTCGCCCATTGCCCGCACGATGACGCGCCAGTTCCCGCCCGTGGCGTTCCCCGCCACTCGCGGGTAATGGTGAACGGCGACCTGTTGGACCGTTGCGCCTCGACGCCTCAGCTTGGCCTGCATCTCGGTGTTGATGAGAGCGCCGGGTGCCGAAAGTGTCAACGACCGGAGGACATCACCCCGAAAAACCTTGAACGCGCAGTCGACGTCGCGGAGATGGATGCCGAAGAGGACGCGGACCACGACATTGAAGATCTCGGCGTTGAGACGGCGGATCAGGGGGTCGTTTCGTTCGCGACGAAATCCGGCCACCACATCATAATCACGGACAAACGGGGACAGCAGGGCGAGATCCGTAATGTTGAACTGGCGGTCCGCGTCCATGAACATCACATAATCGCCGGTCGCCGCGGCGAACCCGGAGCGGAGGGCGGCCCCGTATCCCTGGTTCTGTGGGTGATGAATAGGCTTCACCCGGGCGTCGGCAGTCGCTAGCGCGTTGATGATGTTCGCGGTGCCGTCCCGGCTGCCATCGTTGACAACGATGATGTCGAATTCGTCCGTGAACCGCGGTAGCGTTTCTAACGCGTCCTCGACGACGATCCGGATGTTCTCCTCTTCATTATGCGCTGGCAGGACGAGGGAAAAGCTGCCCGGAAGGCGGACGGCTGGGCCAGTTGTTCCTTGGCTCCGCGTGGTGGTCCCCGGCGGGCCGGCGCGGCCGTTGCTCACTGACGACTCACGCCGGCCGGCGACTGGCCTTTCATGTCGGGACTGACTTGGTATACGTTCCCGCGGGAGTGGTAAATCGTGTAGAACTTGCGCGACTCGATCAAGTTCCCGTCGAGGTCGTAGATGTCCCGGACAAACCAGACTTCGACGCCTTCCTCCGGTAGCTCGGTATGATTAATGGTTCCGGGATCCAGCTCGGGGTCGACCACCTCTAGGTCAGGGTCAGGAGCGATCGTCTTGCCAATCTCTGTCTCCGAGAACTGCGCCTCCCATTTCAATTCCTCACCGTAGATCTTCACGACCACATGGCTTCCGTCCGCCCACGATTCGACGAGCATCCAAGAATCCGTCGGGTTGGTAAAGCGAAAGTCGCCACCGCCGAAAGGATTGCCC
>DASYWB010000101.1:0-3588 GCA_035936495.1 Thermomicrobiales bacterium | reverse complement strand
GAAGGAGCTCAATCTTCGCCCGCTGAACTTCCGTCGGACCGTTGGTGATCAGACCAATGCGTCCATCAGGCCGCGATAGCGAAGAGCGTAGGGTCGCGAGCGTCGCTTCCGCGTCCGTGAAGAGACTGAGGCCGTGGAAGCGATGCGTGCGATACCACGCGGCGGCGGTGGCGGCGACCGTGGGATCGTCGATACCGTGCCGGCGCAGGAGATCGCCGAAATGTTCGGCGCCGTGAGGATCAATGGCAATGGAGTCGATCGCGAGTTGATCGATGTCGATGCGTTGCACGTGCGATCTATGCGCTAGTGCGTGGCGGAAGGCGATCCGCCGCCGTTGATCTCTCGCCGTGGCATAGTCGCACAGCGTGTCATCGAGATCGAAGAGGAGAAGGCGCGGCCGGGGTGTGATGAGCGGAGCCCGTGCGCCGTATGCTGGTGGAACGTCCATGTCGCCAAGGTAGGTAGTCTTGGATGCCGCGTCAAGGGGTTGCAGGGACCACTTCGGGAGACCGTGGCTGGGGCACCGGCTGCACCCGCTCCGACGAGGGCATCGAGCTTCTGGAGGGCACGGGACCAATATGCTATGTGAAATGACCGGCTGGCGCGGCGCGAAGGCGTAGGATTACCGGCCATGAACGTGACACCATCGAGTGCCGTGGCTGGCGGCACTTGAGCCGGACGCGCGGTCCTCCACGCATCGATGAAGATCGTGGGGCTTGAGGCATTTACTCGCCAATGCCGGCCGTCGCGAAGACGGGCCTCGTGGAGGGGAAGAAGATGGAGCAGACCAAGGCCATCGAACTTGAGCACCGTGACATGGCCGATGTCGTTCTGAGCGACCCAGCCCGCCGAGTCGCGAGCATTATTGAGCTCTTGCGCGGCGATGCGGACCGCATCGTCGCGAACTGGGTTTTGCGGGTGGCGAATATGCCCGCCTTCCGAGCCTGGCCCGATCTCGGACTTGACCAATTGAAGGATGCCGTACCGGACCTCATCGACGCGACGATGACTGCGATGAGCACGACGGAGCCGGAGCGTGACCTGGAACCACGAGCCCGAGCCGTGGAGATCGCGGCAGAACTTGGCCGCGGGCGCGGTCGCGACGGCTTCCCGATCGGTGCCGTGCTTGCCGAATTCCAGACCTTGCGGGAAGAGTTGCGCTCCGCCCTCTCACGCGTTGTCGGTGACGATCCAGCGCGGTATGACGTGGCACGGAACCTGGAAGAGCAGCTCATTCAGACGGTTGACGCCGCGGTGATCGAGGCGGCCGAGGCGTGGGTGGATGAGGCTATGAATCGGGCAAGGTCCGGGTGATGCATGGCACCTCTTTGCCACCGCGGGTGGTGCCCGCCGAGGTCACCGTGGCTATCGTCGAGGATCAGCAAGCGATTTCAGAGCTGCTGGAGGCGGTGCTCGGGGAGGCAGGGTTTGACGTCGTGCAGATCGGCTCGTTGCGAGACGCCGCGCGGGAGGTTCACGCCGCCGGTACGGACGTGGTCATTCTCGATATCATGATGTCGGAGCTTAGCGGGTGGGAGGTCCTCGATCTGCTTCGCTCTGATGTCAACACCCGAGAGACGCCCGTGATCATCACGTCGGCGGTCTACGAGCGGCCCGGTCTGCATGCTCTACCCCCGGGCGGTCCGGTGCGTTTTCACCCGAAGCCCTTTGACATCGCGGCGCTTGTCGAGCTCATTCACGACCTGGCGAAGCCGTGATACCCATTTCGAGTCTTCGACAGATTATCGAGGTAAGGACCACGGGTCGACAATGTCTATGGATGTGGCGGCAAAGTGCCGGACGTTTCGCGTCGCCAGGGTAAAATCGTGAACCTCCGCCGTCGCGGCTAGGAGAGCATCTACTACCCCGATCGACTGCCCGGCGCGCCGAGCACCTGCCATCAGCACACCCCATTCTTTGGTGACGAGCTGATCTACCGAGACGATGCGCCCATCGAATCGAGCCGGCAGGTCTTGGTCGAGCCACGCCTCCAGGTGAGCGCGGCGCCGGCCTGGCTCGAGTTGTTCGACGCCAGCTCGGAGTTCACCAAGCGAGATGACGCTTAGGAACGTCTGATCCTCGTCCAGATCCTTGAGCCAGCTGACGACGTTGGGTTCTGGTTGGGGTTTGACCCACTCTGATAGCACGTTGGTATCGAGGAGTACCTTCACAATTCGATTTCCCAGCCCATATCTTCTGATCGCTCAACCTGGAGACCAGAATTCCTGAGCGGTGAAGCGGCAAAGAAGTCAGCGAGTGTCCCCTGGCGCCGGGTCTTGCGCTCCCATTCTTGGGCGGAGACGACCACAACTGTAGGACGACCGCGGCGTGTGACCATCTGAGGACCTTCAGTCTCCGCGCGTTCGACTAATTCACTGAGACGGGCTTTTGCGTCCGCCACGGTCCACGTTCGAGACGGTAAGGTCATTGCCAACTCCGGATACATGACTAGTCATACTGGTCATGTATGCTAGCCCACCGTTCTCACGTTGGCAAATAGGGGAGAGGCGGCGCATGCCGATATGTCGTTCTCGGCAACTAGAGAAGGCAATTATCTCGCTGGGCTTTCCAATCGGACGCCCGTATCAAGAGCGGGGGGATTCGGATGCTTTGGAGGCGTTCCGGGCCCTCGGCCCGCTGCCCGGCGGCCATGCTGGACCGCGATGCGGAGCAGGGCGCGGAGGTCGGCAGCGGCTTCTGGAGGGAGCATCGGATCCGCGAGGACTTCGACCAGCTCGGCGATGAGAGGATCATCCCAAGCCTCGGACCGGAACCCGGCCGCGGCAAGGAGCCGCTCGCGCTCGATGACCGGGAGAGCCATCGCGTCGGCGAACGCGATCACGGTCTCCCGTTCCGGCGCCCGGGTCCCTGCCTCGAAGCGTGAGACCGAGCTGGGATCCAATCCGGACCGGGCGGCCAGCTTGGCCTGCGACCAGCCGCGAGCCATACGCAGCTCGGTCAGCAGCGGACCGAAGTCGCTCGCGTGCTCAGAGACGGAGCGGCGCTCAGGCACGGACATCCCGATCCTCCGATGGCAGGGTGGCGTCGACCGGTGTGGTTGACTGGAAGGTAGTCCGATACTGGGCGTCTGCCGTGTCGAGGGACCATTGGACGAGTTGGCCCAGCCGTCGACGGACAATGTGCCTGCTCCAGCGTGCAAGTGCAGGACAAGTCTTCATCACTATCGCTGTGGCAGCGCTTACAAAGAGTGGATGTTCCAGTGGTAGATGTGAGAGCAAATCCATGATGCCCCCAATAGCAAGTCATTCCCAATGGTCAATATGGCATTGACCATACTTTAGTCCACCGAAGACGATTCGTCAAAGGATCCCCGCGATCGCAGATTACAGCCTATATTGAGTCAATGCTTGAATTCCCATTGGGCAATTCTCAGCACCCCGGCGGTTCCGAACCAAAGGATGTGGAGGATCGCAGCGCACATGGGCAGGAGAACCGGGGTCTAGCGGCCAAACGATCCAATCAGGACGCCTGAACTGGCGGTTGAGATGACGCGTTGAAGCGTTTCGCGGAACAACGCGTCCGCTTCCGCCGGCGTCCTACCTTCCACTTGGCAAACTAACTCCGAGA
>DASYWB010000100.1:0-2240 GCA_035936495.1 Thermomicrobiales bacterium | reverse complement strand
CGTACAACCGCCCGCCTTTTCCGGCGCCTACCCGCGCATCTTCGCAATGACCTCATTGGCGAGGCGCTCGACAATTCCGTCGGGATACGGCGTCGGCAAGTACAGGACGAAATGGGTTGCGCCGGCGTCAGCAAACTCTTGCAGGGTCCTGACAGTGCCAGGGAGATCGTCTGGATCGAGCCGGTACTGGTAGGAGAGCACAATCTCCGACGGATCACGACCGATCACTTCACAATGGTTAGCGAGAACATTGAGCTTGTGCCGGAAGGTTTGGACGTCGCCTCCCGAGAAGTTCCAGATGTCGGCATGCTTGGCGACGACACGCAGCGTGAGCTGCTCCCCACTGCCGCCGATAACGAACGGCGGATAGGGGCGCTGAACCGGTTTCGGCTCGCTCCGAGCCTCCTTCAGCTGGTAGTAGCGACCATCGAAGTCCACGGTTGGCTGGGTGAAGAGGAGCTTGATGATCTCGCAAGCCTCGTCAAGGCGGCGAATCCGCTCGCCAGGGGCGTAGAGCGGGATCCCCATGCTCGTGTGCTCATACTCGTTCCAACCGGCACCGATTCCGAAATCCAGCCGCCCGTTCGAGATGACATCAACCGTCGCCGCGATCTTGGCCAATACCGCCGGATGGCGGTACGTATTCCCGGTGACCATCAGCCCAAGTCGAAGGCGCTCTGTCTTCGCCGCGAGGGCTGCGAGAACAGTCCACCCCTCTAAGCACGGACCGCTGACATCTCCGACGATCGGCGCGAAGTGGTCGAAGAGCCAGGCATGTTCGAACTCCGGGGTTCGCTCAGCCTCCTCCCAGATTGCCAGCATGTCCTCGTAGGTCGTGTGTTGTGGCGCGGTCTTGATCCCAAAGCTGAGCTTGGCCACGGTTGTACTCCTATCTCCTGACGAAAGATCGATGAGTCCCAACCCATCAAACCACAGGAATCCAATTGGGGCCACGCCTATCGCGACGAACCACTTCCCACCGAGCCGGCGCGGCGGCGATGACCGCTTCGAGCCGCTTGATCCGGAGATCAACGTTGGTGTATGACGTAGGAGCGTCATGGTTGTCTTTTCCAACCAGCTACTGGTCGCATCGCCATCTTGACTCGATGCGACCAGACGCGGAGCATTGCCATGATCCAGAGCGTGGACGAAGCCACCATGACCGAACTGATGAATAAAGCCCGTGACGCCGCAACGCGGGCCTACGTGCCCTATTCGCACTTCCCGGTAGGAGCCGCGGTGCTCACCGGCGATGGCACCCTGTTCTCCGGCTGCAATATCGAAAACGCGAGCTTCGGGCTGACGACATGCGCCGAACGCGTCGCGGTCTTCACGGCCGCGGCCGCCGGACACCGCGCCATCCGCGCCGTCGCGATCACCGCCCCTAGAGCGCCGGGAACTACGCCCTGCGGCGCTTGCCGTCAGGTTCTCCGGGAGTTCGTGCCATCCGACGGCATGCTGGTGCTAATCGATGATGCCGCGGCGGTTAGAGCGATGACACTGGCAGAGCTGCTCCCCGACTCGTTCGGACCGGACGATCTCGAGGCGTCTCCAGTGGGTGGGTGAAGCGCTCCGCCACCACCCACGCTTCGGGTTGCGAGCCGGAGCGTGGTAGGCTTGTGACCTTGGATGCCCAACGCTGGCGCTCGGCTTGGGCTAGGTCAGTGTAACGTTCGACGTGAAGTGAGGGTAGCGATGCCGACGGGAACGGTTAAGGTGTATTCGAAGAGCCGTGGTAGCGGGTGGATCATGCCGGATAGCGGCGGCAATCGCGTCTACGTCCATAAGTCGGGCATTCTTCATGACGACCCAGGATCCGCGCCGCGTCTCGAGAAAGGACAGCGCGTGGAGTTTCAGGTGGGACAGCGGCCCAAGGGCCCGGCGGCAATCAACGTCCAGCCAGCCGCCGAGGATGCCCCCATCCCCGCCTCTAACGACGAGACGGCGGAGTAACGCGGCCCCACGTGCACAACAACAGCCGTCTCGTTCGGGCCCGTCAGCACGTGAACAGGCGGGCCTGAACCTTGCCTGCTTGCACCGGTTCCTCACCGGGAGCGAGGACGGAATCGATCGAAAGGATGAGGGATGCCACGGCCGAAGCTGAGCGAGGCCCAGGGGTTCTTGACCGTCGGACGGGCCGCGGAGCGGCTGGGCGTCTCAGCGCACATCCTCCGCGTCCGCCTGCGATCAGGCGTGCTGCCGTCAGCATCGAAAATCACCGCGGGCAACGTGCAACTCTT
>DASYWB010000099.1:0-1579 GCA_035936495.1 Thermomicrobiales bacterium | reverse complement strand
CCGCTGAAGGCGATCTTCATGACGCTGCTGTCGATCAGCGCGTCACTGGGAGCCCTCGTTCTGGTCTTCCAGGACGGCTATCTCTCGGATGTGCTCGGTTTCACGGCGACCGGTGAGATCGTGTCGACGACGCCGATCCTGATGTTCTGCATCCTCTTCGGGCTGAGCATGGACTATGAGGTCCTGATGCTTTCTCGGATCCAAGAGGAGTACAACCGAACCGGGGACAATACCGCGTCGGTCGCGTACGGGCTGGAGCGAACCGCCAAGATCATCACCGGCGCCGCCGCGATCATGATCGTGGTCTTTGGTGGATTCATGCTCGCCGAGATCGTGATCATCAAGTCGATGGGCTTCGGTCTAGCTCTGGCCGTGCTGATCGACGCGACCATCGTTCGTGGTCTGCTCGTGCCATCGACGATGCGGCTGATGGGCCGTTGGAACTGGTGGGCGCCGAGGTGGATCGCAGCCGTCGTCCAGCGGTTAGGTCTTGGTCACACGGAGGCGCCAGCGCGTGGCGTGGGTGACTAGAGCCCGACGATTCCCTTTCAGCAAGCCGGAGTCCCACGATGTCCACCTCAGCAAGCCGGGCGCCGCCAGCCGGATACATGCGGAATGGTGCGGGAGCCAGCCACGAGACGGCCGATGATCGTCGATACAGAAGGGAGCGTTGACCATGAACGCACCGGAACAGAACCTGGAAACCCACGCAGCGTCGTTCGATTCGCAGATCGCGTTTGCCCCGGTGGCGACGGCGCTGGCGTTCACGAGTATGGCCGCGGTGGCGGTGGGAGCACTGACGATGGGGCGGTTGGCGATCAGTGCGCTCGCGATTCGCCGGGGCAAGATCGGCCGGCTGGCGATTGATGACCTGGAGGTTGGCCGGCTTCACGTCCGCGAGCTGATCGTGGAGCGGGAGGGGTGAGCATTTTCATCCCGTTGCCTGTGCTTGGCTCGCTTCATCCTGCTCATCGAGTTCCGCGAGGATGCGGGTCATCGCTTCGGTGAGGCCGTCCGGTTGCGTCTGCTGGGTCTCGCGGCGTTCGCGGGAGGTGGCGACGGCGGCGTGGGTGAGCCGGGCGACGCCGAGGGCGAGACGGCTGGGATCGCGTTCCTCGGCGAGCAGCCGGGCGAGGGCATAGCGGACGGCGCCGAGCTCGTCGTCGAGATCGTGTCGTTCGGCGGCTTGGCCGAGGATGCGGGAGAGTGGGGCGTCGAAGAGCTCGTGATACTCACCGCGAGCCAGCCGGCGGCGGAACTTCTCGGCGGCCTCGGACTCGTCGCCTTGGTCGATCGCTTGACCGGCATCGTGCACCGCCTGACGGACGGTGGAATCCCATCTGCGGCCGGTGCGGGTCTTGCGGTGGGGCCAGCAGACGACGGAGCCGGAAGCGGCATACCGCGGACAGTTTGGGACGACACAGTGCCTGGGTGGGGACTGTTCGGCTATCACGGGTTGTGGTTCTCCTTTCGAAGCGCGTTCGTTGGCGGCTGGGCACGGCAAGCGGCCGGGCACGGCATGCCGTGGCCCTACCAGCGGGGGTCCTCGTTCCGTATGGCCATGCTCAGGGTGGTACGT
>DASYWB010000098.1:0-5504 GCA_035936495.1 Thermomicrobiales bacterium | reverse complement strand
GGCGAAGAGCGGCATCCTGATTGTCGACGTCACCACTCCAGACCAGCCTATCATCGACGTGAATGCCGCGTTCGAGCAATTGACCGGATATTCGCGGACGGAGGCCATCGGGCGTAATTGCCGGTTTCTCCAAGGACCAGGCACCGACGTGGAGGCGACGCGGCAAATCCGCGAGGCTATCGATCACCGTCGAGAGGCCACGGTGACGCTGCTCAACTACCGGCGTGACGGAGACCCCTTCTGGAACGAGCTGCACGTTTCTCCCCTGCGCGACGAGGACGGAGTGGTCAGACACTTCGTCGGCTTACAGACGGACGTTACCCGCGGTCGGCGGGCGGTGAAGCGCGCCGAGGTCTTGGCTCAGGCCAGCATGGTGCTCGGTTCATCGCTCGACTACGCGAAGACGGTCGAGGGCGTCGCCCGGCTGACGGTGCCGGAGATAGCGGACTGGTGCGCGGTCGACTTGTTAGAGGATGATGCATCGATCCGACGCCTGGTTAGCGTCTACCACGACGCTGAAAACCCGGATGACGCGTGGGATGTGCAGGAGCGGCATCTCCTGCCATCGGACTCCCCGGACGGTCCCGCCGCGGTCATTCGCGACGGGGAGCCGGAGTTGATTGTCTATCTGCCCGATGAACCACGTTCGGCGGAATCCGAACATCGGGTGTATCTCAAGCAGCAACGCCTCGTTTCCGCGATGACCGTGCCCATGATGACACGAGGCCGTACTATTGGGGCTTTGACGTTGGCAACCGGAGGCTCTGGCCGCCGCTATGGCCCCGAGGATCTCGCCTTGGCTCAAGACCTCGGCTCGCGAGCCGCCTTGGCGATCGATAATGCCCGGCTCTTCGCGGCGGCACAAGCCGCCATCCGAACCCGTGACCAGTTCTTATCGACCGCGGCCCATGAGCTGCGAACGCCGGTCGCAAGCATCAAGGGGTATGCGCAACTGTTACTCCGGGCGCAACAAAGAGACACGTTGACGCCGGAGCGGATGCGTCGCTCGTTGGACACCATAGACCAGGCAACCGACCGTCTCGCGGTACTGACCAATGATCTGCTGGATGTGTCAAGAATTCGCCTCGGTCAGTTGCCGTTGCGGATCCGCCGTCTCGAGTTTAGCGCATTGGTTCAGGATCTGATTCAGCGCCACGTGGAAACGTTCGGCACCACGCATCCCATCTCGCTCGTCCTTTCAGATGAGTCCTGCTGGGTGGACGTAGATCCGGACCGGATCCAGCAGGTCCTCACGAATCTGATCGACAACGCGGTCAAGCACAGCGCGGAGGCGGAAGCAATCGAAGTGACCATTGCTCATGGGGAGTCACGCATCGAGTGCGAGATCCGGGACTCAGGGATAGGACTTTCTCCCGGGGCCGCGGGGGGACTCTTCGAGCCTTTCGCCCGTACCCCGAACGCGATCAATCTCAATGTGCCGGGTCTGGGCCTCGGTCTCTATATTTGCCGGGGCATCATTGAGAGGCACGGCGGTGAGATTTGGGTGGAGAGCGCCGGCGAAGGTCTGGGCGCCAAATTCGGGTTCTGGCTGCCATGCCACCCCGATCCCGCGAGCGAGCCTTAGGTGCCCCGATCGGTGAAGCGGCTGACGCGCCGGCCATTTCTGGCAGGAGCGCGTCGAGAGCTTCGATGAGCCGGTCGAGATCCGCATCCGTGACATAGCCCTGGACCGAAACCCGGATCGCAACCTGTCCATCGTGGCTGGTCAGCGGAACTTCGATCTGATACTCGTCGTACAAGCGGGCCTTGAGTGCGAGTGGATCGACCGGCGGGAGCGGGATGGCGCCAAGCTGAGCGAACCAGTCGGGCGTCTGCGGCGAGATTGGGTCAAGCCCGGTCAGCTCGGCGATTTTGGCCGCTACGCCTTTCAACTGTCGGTGACAGCGACCTCTGACGGCCTCCCAGTGATGATCCTCTAGGAAGTCAAGTGCGGCCGGGACCGCGAGGTACGACGCGGAATCACGGGTACCTTGCCACTGATTCCGCCGCACGAATTGGGAGCGGGACGTCCCATCGTACGGGCGGAACCCCTCTCCCCATCCCCAGCTGACCGTGAGCGACTCGACGATCTCTTGATATTCAGGGCGAACGTGGAGGAACGCCGCCCCTTTGGGGCTACACATCCACTTGTGACAGTTGCCCGAATAGACGTCGGCCCCGATCGCCGTCAGGTCGACTGGGATCTGCCCCGGCGCGTGAGCACCATCGACGATCGAGATGATGCCTGCCTCGCGTGCCCGGCGGCAGATCTCGGCGACGGGGAAAATCAACGCGGTCGGCGATGTCAGGTGACTCAGGAAGATGACGCGCGTCCTGGCGGTTACCCCCGCCCAAAACGTGTCGACCATCGCCTCGGGTGTTGTCACGGGCAGGGGAATCGCCTGTTGGACATACCTGGCGCCCCACTGCTGGCAGAGGTGATTCCAGGTCAGGTTCAGCGCGCCGTACTCATGATCGGTCGCGAGCACTTCATCGCCGGACTGGAGGCGGAGGGAACGCGCGAAGACATTCAGCCCGGAGGTGGCGTTCGGGACGAATACGAGATCATCCGAGCGAACGTTGAGCTCAGCGGCGAGGCGAGCGCGGGCGGCATCGATCAAATCGTCCTGTCGCCGCTGGATGAACGCGACTGGCTGCCGCTCCAATTCCCGCTGCCAATGCTGATAGACATCGAAGACGGGCGCCGGGCAGGCGCCAAACGATCCGTGGTTCAGGAAGACGACATCCGGGTCGAGCAGGAACTTGCCGCGAAGCTCCTCGGCCGAGGGTGCTCCTGTTGTGATTATCGGCTCGGCCACCGTCGTCGCCTCCTTGTTGAATCAACGGATCCGTCTCAAGACCTTCTCAGTCATTGTGCCCGAACGATAGGGTGGCGAGCGAATGGGGTGGCAGGTCGATGCGCCAACCGTCTCGGTCGTTCCCTGCGATGGAGAGCGGTACCGGAATGAGCCGGTCGGGCACCTGAGCATCGTTGCCGCTGGCGGGATTATCAGCCGCGAGTAGGTCCGCCGTCGCTTCGCCGGAGCCGCGCGTTCCCGATACGTGAACCTCTGCACCGCGATCGTAATGCTGGTTGACGATGCTGATCGTCGTCCCGTGCCCGCCGGTGGACGCGCTGCCCGTGACGGCCGCCGATCCATCGGACAGGATGTCGCCGGCGATGGTCGTTGCCGGCACCGCGGTCGCCGCAATGTGACGAGCGTGGAGGCGAAGGGCATGGTAGGTCGCTGTGCGCCACATCCTGTCGCCGTCGGTCATGATCGGGGCTTGCAGCACATTGACGATCTGGGCGAGGTTGGCCAGCGTCAGCACGTTGCACTGCCGGTGAAAGCCGTGGAGCGTGAGTGCCACGGCCAAGGCATCACGCAGCGTGTTGGCCTGTTCGTAGGTGATGGGCCGGCGGCTTGCTGGCCCTAGCCGGCGCGCTTCGGGATGCCACACGCCCCACTCATCGAGGGCGATCCCGATCCGCTGCTTGTCGCCGGCAGCATCGGCAATGATCTCGGCCGTCCGCTCAATGAAGGTCTCGGTCCCTCGAGCTTCAGTGAGGAGCGCGTAATAATCATCCTCGGTGAATCCAGTCTCGGGGCCACCGTTCCGCCAATACGTATGGATCGAGAGATGGTCAACAAGATGAACGTCTGCAGCAAGTGTGTCGAGGAGCTTGGCGTTCCAGTCGTCCTCTTCTCCGCATATGACCAGCTCGGCTGACGGATCGATATGGCGGAGCATCGTCGCATAGCGGCGGTACTCAAGGGCATACGTGACGGCGTCAAAGTTGCCGCCGCAGCCCCAGTTCTCATTGCCGACGCCCCAGAGTCTGACGTCGAAGGGCGCGGCTCGGCCGTTCCCGGCGCGTTCCCGCGTCAGCGTGGTGTCGCGCGGGGAGTTGCAGTATTCCAGCCAATCGCACAATTCTTGGGGAGAACCGGTGCCAACATTACCGGCGAGGTATGGCTCCGCCCCAAGCTCCGCGCAGAGTTGCAGGAACTCATGCGTCCCCAGGCTATTGTCGTCCTCGACCTGTAGACTGCAGGACATACCCAGGCGGCGCGGCCGGGCAGAGACCGGCCCGATCCCGTCGCGCCAGTGGTAGTGATCGGCGTAGCAGCCGCCTGGCCAGCGCAAGAGCGGCACGGGAAGTTCGTGGAGAGCTTCCACTACGTCTCGCCGGAACCTCCCCGCGACGTGATCGCCCGTGACCTCTGCGCTGTCCCAAAGCCCGTCATAGCAGCAGCGGCCTAGGTGTTCGGCAAAGTGCCCATAGAGCCGGGGCGAAATCGTCCCAATTGGCTCATCGAGGCGGATCTCGATAGTGGTTACAGTCAATGGCGGCCCCTGAAGTGCAGCACGCATGGGATGGCGCGAGGTGGGGCTTCCCACCTCGCGTCACCGCTGGAAGCTACGATCGGTCCTCTGGCGCTTCATTCGTGATGTAGAGATGCTCCGGGTTCGTGCTCATGGTGGTAAATTCTGGCCAGTGGATGGCGGTGATGCCGTTCTTGTCCGGCTCCAGGGCGTCCCCCGCGACGTAGGGCTTAATCATCTGGACCGGAGTCCGGTAGTAGACGAAGACCGCCGGCACGTCCTCGACCAGGATGCGCTCTGCTTCCTGGAACATATCAAGGCGCTCCTCTTCCGCGCCGAGGAAGACCGTCGCCTCCTTCACTTGCTGGTCATACGCCTCGTTAGCCCATGAATGGCGACCGCCGCTAAGCCAGACGCCGAGCATATTCGACGGGTCCAGGTAGTCCATGCCGTAGGAGACGTAGCCGAAGAGGATCTCAGTCGGCTTCGCGTTGAGCGCGTCGGTAAACGTCTTCTGATCCTTCGGGCTGATCTCGACGTCAATATTCAAGTGCTCTTTGATCATCGAGGCGACCGCGCCCGCGACGGCGGTATCGACCGGCGTCGGACCGCGAAGCCAGAGCTCTTGCTTCGGGAAGCCTTCGCCATCGGGATACCCCGCTTCGGCCAACAGCTCCTTTGCCCGCTCGGGATTGAACTCCTGGATCGGCGCTAGCTCGTCCATATTCGAGGCGGGGAAGCCCGGCGCCAGGAACGAGTAGGCTGGATTGCCGAGAGGACCGAGGATCTGCTGCTTGATCGCGTCGCGATTGACGACGTGGCTGAATGCTTGGCGGACCTTGAGATCGTCAAACGGCGCCTTGGTGACATCGAAGAAGAGGTAATCGACGCGGAAGTCACCGACGCCCTGGTAGAGCTGCTCGGACAGCTCGGGATCGGCCTGAATCAACGTGAGTTCGGCCGGCGCCGGATCCGACATCATGTCGATTTCACCGGCTTCGTAGAGCGTGAAGTTCTGAGCCGGCGCCGCCATCTTGACGATGATTTCCTGGATCATGACGTCCAGCGTCCCGGCGTAGCTCTCGTTGCGAACGTACCGGATGTACTGGTCACGTGCCCACTCATCCAGGATGTATGGACCGGCGGAGACCGCCGTTTCCGGATTGGTGTTGTAG
>DASYWB010000097.1:0-17924 GCA_035936495.1 Thermomicrobiales bacterium | reverse complement strand
GTGGAGTGTTGTCTCGTTCCCATCGAGCTTGATCGACACCTCCCCGACCTTCGGATTGGCAACAACCGTCGGACGGGACGGCTGGCCCCCCTCGTTGACGGTACCGGCTTCCCAATCGTAGCGCTCGACCTCGATCTCAAGGTCACCCGCCGCTTCATCCTCGAACGTCGCCTTGAAGGCGTCCCGTAGCGTCTCGCGGACGTCGCCGAGGAGGACCCGGTCCTGGGGACGGCGTGGGCCGGCAACACTTGGCTCGACATTTTGGAGGTCCAGCTCCAGCAGTTCGTTGAACTCGGGGTCGGGCATCTCGTCGGTGCGGAAGAGACTCTGTGCCTTGCAGTAGCGCTCGACGAGGTCAACCTGCTCCTCGGAGCGGCCCGTGAGGGTGAGATAACGCAGTGTCTCATCATCGACGGGGAAGAGCGCGGCCGTGGCGCCGTATTCCGGGGACATGTTGGCGATCGTGGCCCGGTCGGCGAGCGTCAAGCTGCTGAGGCCCTTGCCGCAGAACTCGACGAACCGGCCGACGACCCCATGCGCGCGCAGCATCTCCGTGATGACGAGGACGAGGTCGGTCGCGGTCGAGCCCTGGGGAAGCGTGCCGACCAAGCGGACGCCGACGACTTCCGGCGTGAGCTGGTGGAGCGGCTGGCCGAGCATGACCGCCTCGGCTTCAATCCCGCCTACCCCCCATCCGAGAACACCGAGCCCGTTGATCATCGTCGTATGAGAGTCGGTCCCGACGAGCGTATCCGGGACGGCGACGGTCTCGCTCCCCTCGGCCCGGGTCGCGACGACGGAGGCGAGATACTCCAGGTTGACCTGGTGCACGATACCGGTACCGGGCGGAACGACACGGAAGTTCTGGAATGCTTCCTGTGCCCAACGAAGCAGGGCGTACCGTTCGCCGTTGCGGGCGTATTCGAGATCCTTGTTGCGGGCGATGGCGAATAGGGTGCCAAAGGCGTCAACTTGGACCGAGTGGTCGATGACGAGATCGACCGGGACCAGTGGGTTGATGTGCGTGACGTCGCCGCCAAAGCGGTCCACTGCCGAGCGCATCGCGGCGAGATCGACGACGCAGGGGACCCCGGTGAAGTCCTGCAGGATGACTCGAGCAGGCAGGAACGGCAGTCCGGTGTCTTCGCTCTCCGCCGCGTCGCCAGCCTCGCTGGCGCTGCCCTGGGAATCGCTCTTCGCGTGCGGTCGCCAGCGGGCCAAAGCCTCGACGTGTTCCGTGTCAACGAACTCGCCACCAGCATTGCGGAGGACATTTTCCAGCAGGATGCGGACGGTGAACGGTAACCGGTCGAGATCAGCCAGGCCATCTTCAGCCAGCTTGGCGAGGCGATAGTAGGCTAGGGTCTTGCCTTGGCCGGTCGTCAGGGTAGCACGTGCCCCAAAGGGATCACGCTGGACAGTTATCTCTCGAGCCATATCGAGGCGCTTTCTGGCCCCATATGGGGCCTGGGATGATCGCACCCGGCGGAGCTCGCCTCAGGTGGGCGATCAGAACGTGGCCGACTGGTTGCCGAGGCACCAACCGTTCCAGTAACACCCCCATTTTATGCGAAATGCGCGGTACGTGGGGCACCATGGGTCCCCACCTTCACGAGCTGAAGGTCCCCGAGGTTCGCCTATTAGCCGCTGTCGCCCGAGTCCGTCTCCGGTCGGTCGATCTCAGGGGAGGCGCTTTGGCCGGCAAGCCGGTTCCAGAGGAGATAGTCGCTCTCACGCTTGGCGAGCACGTGCTGGCCCGGTCGCGTCTTCTCGCCGCCGATGGCCTTGAACGGGCCGCGATCCAAGTCATCCAGGTCCAGGTAGACAGCACCCTGTTCCAGTTGGGTATCGGGCCGGAGGATGGACAGTCGGGCCAACTCATCGTCGCGTAAGTCATCGAACCGCTCGCGCAGACCCTTATCGGCGGCCGCGTTGGTGCTCTCGTCGGCATGACTATGGGGTGCTGCCGTACCCTCCTCCGGCCGGGGTGGATCCGGCACCGTATCGGAGCTTGGCGCCACCCCTCGTGTGGTTGAAAGTGCAGGGCTATGCACGTCCCGCATCGATGCTCTGGATTCCGCCCGGTCCCGTTGCTCGTTATCGGCCATCACCATCGTTCCTTTCCTTGCCACCCTTGGTATTCGATCAGCCCGGGACGTGCAAGCTGGATGCCACGCGTGACGGTCCATCCCACCCTGCATGTCCCAATTGGAAGTCCACCGAGGCGTCCGGAAGTTGGGCGAGTCTGTGTTTGGCACGCAGGATACTCGCTCAAGGCCACAAATCGGTGATACGGGGAAGCGATCCGCTGGCAGGTTACATTGCCCGCGATATTGACGTGAATAGGGCGAGCCATCGGTGCCTGATGTCCCATGATGACGCCGGGCATCGCGGCGACCACGTTCCTGGCGGTGATCTTCGCCTGGAATGGATTTTCTTCGCGGTCAGTCGCACGGCGGCTGGACGCTCGACCGTGCCCATCTTCATGGTCAAGTTCGTGACCTCGGAAGGGCTCTTCCGGGCTAAGCTGTTCGCATCGGCGACCATGGCGGTGCTCCCCATCGTGCTCATCGGCTGGATCGCCCAGCGGCAGTTGGTGCGCGGCCTATCACTAGGCGCGGTGAAGTAAGGTTCAAGTGTCCTCAGCATTTGAACCTACGTTCCTACCGATAAACGGGTATAAGATCATGGCAGCGGGGATTGCTGAGAAACGCCGACATAACGTGTAAATCGCGTCAGGAGTAACCCGTGGTGACGCATGAGAAGAACTGGGCAGGAAACTACGCTTACCGGTCCACGCGGTTGCACCAACCCACCTCCATGGATGAGTTGCGAGCGGTCGTGGCGGGCGCACCGAAGCTGCACGCGCTCGGTTCGCGACACTCCTTCAACGACATCGCCGACTCTGCCGAGTTGGTCTCGTTGGAGCTGCTCGATCAGGGTATTGAGATCGACACGGGCGCGAGCACGGTCACGGTCGGCGCCGGAATGCGCTATGGCGCGCTTGCCCGAGCTCTTGAGCGCGAGCATTTGGCACTGCACAATATGGCCTCGTTACCACACATTTCGATTGCGGGCGCAGTCGCGACGGCCACTCACGGCTCAGGTGACGCCAACGGCAATCTGGCGACGGCGGTGGCCGCGCTGGAGTTGGTGACCAGTGACGGTGATGTACTGCGCGTGTCCCGGGAGGATGAAGACTTTGCCGGTATGGTGGTAGGACTTGGTGCGCTGGGTGTGGTCACCCGCCTCACACTCGACGTGCAGCCCAGCTATTGGGTGCGGCAACAGGTGTTCGAGCATCTTGGCTGGGATGTGCTCTTCGATCGATTTGATGAGGTGACGTCGAGTGCCGACAGCGTAAGTTTGTTCACGGATTATGGCGCAACCGTCGATCAGGTATGGCTAAAGAGCCGCGTGGACCCTGAGCGCCCCAAGCCACTCCGGGACCATTTCCTGGGAGCGCTCGCTGCCTCGCGATCCCTGCACCCGGTAGCAGCGTTGTCTGCCGAGAGTTGTACAGAGCAGCTCGGCGTGCCGGGTGCATGGGCCGATCGGCTTCCACACTTTCGGATGGACGCGGTGCCCGCCAGTGGCGAGGAGATTCAGGCGGAGTACATGCTGCCCCGTCGATTTGCGGTCACGGCTCTCCAGGCGATGCGCGATCTAGCCACCGTGATCCAACCGCACCTTTTCATATCCGAGGTTCGCACGGTCGCCGCCGATGACCTGTGGCTCAGCACGGCGTACCGGACTGACGCCGTGTGCATTCACTTCTCATGGAAGCCGGATCCCGCCGCCGTGGAACGTGTGTTGCCGGTCGTTGAGGCCGCCCTTGCTCCCTTCGAGGCGAGACCCCATTGGGGTAAGGTGTTCGTCGCCACCGCGAGCGAGCTTGAGACCTGCTATGAGCGCCTTCCAGATTTCCGGCGCCTCGCCGAGGGCATGGATAGACGGCGTGCATTCCGGAATGATTTTCTGGACCGCCACGTTTTGGGTTGATGCTTCTCGAGTCGACTACTGAAAATCCCGGCTGGACCGGATAGGGTGCGGGTGGTGCCCGGCGGTTAGTAGGGATAGATTGCCAAGCTCATCCCATCCAGGACTGACCACATCCAGGTGAAATCATCCCAAGACCACGACCGGTACGTCCCAGTGGCGGGGTCGGAGACGTGAACGCCCCACGAGTCATAGCCATAGACCGTGACGACGTGCGCCCCGGCGGCGAGGGTGTACCGGCCGTCATCCCAGTGTATCTCGCTCGTGTCGCCCCAGAGCCCCAACCAGACGACGACGGGCCGTCCGAGATCGAGCTGCGCCTTGAGGGCGGCCGGGTCACCGAAAGAGTAGAAGGTTTCGGTGCCGAAGCCGTTGGCGTTTAGCACCGGTTCGAGTGCCTCGGCGTAAACGCCGTAGTCGTCGGTGTTGCCCCACCAACCGTCGATGTTGCCCCGATAGCCGTAGTGTGGGTTCCGCGCCGCCGGTACCTGCTCCCAAAACACCCATTCTTCGACACCGGCGCCGAATGCGGAGGTCGCGATGAAGGAGGCAGCGTACTCGCAGCTCAAGTTGCGTTGCTGCACATAGGTGCCGACGCTCGGTATCCAAGCCTGGCCGGTTGCCACCGATGTGGCCGAAGAGAGGTCACCACCCGTGCCTTCTGCCGCGGGAATCAGTAATTGCTGGCCTGCGTTGATCAGGTCGGGATCAGGAAGAGCATTGGCCTCGGCGATCGCCCTGACCGAGACGCCATAGGTTGAGGCAATTCGGGCCAGGGTATCACCCCTGACGACCTCGTACGATGTCGCGGCGCCGGTGGGGAGGGCCAGGTTGCCGGCGGCGACACGAGCGCTGAGCACGTCGAGTGAGCGGGCGTCTAACGCGGCGGTTCGTAACGCCCCGGCGGGCGCGGCAACGAAGCCGGGCCGGAGGTTTGCTTGCAAGCCGGTTCGCGGCTGGGCCAGCGCCGAGCCGGCGGCTGCCACTATCACGACCAGGGCTAGGGAGGCCGCGGCCAAGCGGCGGCGGACACCGCTTCCGGAGACGAGGGGTGCCCGGGAAGGCGCCGTCTGCCGGACCGAGAAAGGGTGTTGCCGGCGAAAGAGGCCCCGCAAACCTGCGCTCCGCTGGACCGCCTCCCGGTGGGCGACGGTGCCGCGGCCAATCGGGATTGGTTCCCGGAGAATGAGCGACACATGCGCGCGCTGGTGACCTCGACTCACGACACCGGCGCGGTCCGGACCCACCACGCGGCGGACATCGATGCCGGTTGCGGCCGCGCGCGCCGCGTAGAGCGCGACCAGGTCTCCCCGTTGCTCTCGCTCCGCTTCAACCGGTTTCCCGTCCGAGACAACGATCGACGGTGAACGCTCAAACACAGCGTCGTCGTTTGAGACGACAGACCGGCTCGCGACGTAGCCCACGTTTCCTCCTCCCCGGGGACATAACCGCCCACGGAACACTTGTCGATAACGGTCCGAACCGCCGGCGGCGCTGGTGTACGTACAGGTGTGACTAGAATAGCAAGATCAGCGGCGGGATGCAACTGTCTTTTGTCTTTTGAGCGGGTCACGCTGTTGGCGGGACCGCCACCGCATTGAAGCGGACCGGCTGGTCCATCATCACGAGCGCTGTCGCAATGATCTCCGAACGTGTGGGCGGAGAGAGACGCGGAGACTGCCGCCGCGCCCGGCTCTCAAGCCCCGGCGCTGAACCGGAAAAGCCGGCTCGAAGCTAGCTGGCCGCGAGCCGTCCGCGACCCGTCGGGATTAAGGGAGCGAGTGAACCTGTCCTCCTGCACGGCGAAGAGATGCTTCCTTGCCTCGCCGGCACCCCGTCGTTCGCGTCATCCGGATGGAGAATGTTTGACGGTCCTCCAAAGCTCACCCTATCATCGACGGTGATCACGCATCCCTGGCTCATCAGGATCAACGAAGGAGGCGGCATTCATGGGCGACGATACCGCACCGACTGATCTTCTCTACGCCCGCGACGCGTCGCTGAAGCGGTTCGATGCGACGATCCTGGCGGTGGATGCTGAGACGGGCGCCGTTGTCCTCGATCAGACCGCTTTCTACCCCGGCGGCGGTGGACAACCGCACGACACCGGAACGCTCTCGGACACGACTGGACGTGCCTGGCCGGTGGTCGGCATGCGTAAGGCTGGCGGGCACGTGCTTCACCTACTCGATGCGTCCACGATGCCGCTGCCCGCCCTGGGCGAGAAGGTGAGCGGCGATCTCAACTGGGAGCGACGCTACACCCTGATGCGGACTCACACGGCCTTGCACGTTCTCTGCGGCGTTGTCTTTCGCGACTACGGCGCTCCGGTCACGGGGGGCAACATGGATGTCGATAAGGCCCGGATGGATTTCGAGATGACCGATTTCAGCCCGGACCGCGCCGCGGAAATCGAGCGCCGCGCGAACGAGGAGATTGCCGCCGCACGCGAGATCCGCGTCAAGACCCTGCCACGCGAGCAAGCATTCGCCATCCCCGACCTGATCCGGACGAAGATCAATCTTTTGCCGGAGGGGATCACCGAGATCCGGACGGTCGAGATCGTCGGCCTCGACCTGCAAGCGGACGGCGGCACGCACGTCGCCAATACCCGTGAGGTCGGCGGCATCAACGTGATTGGCACCCGGTCGAAGGGCAAGAGCAATAAGCGCCTGGAGATCGTCCTCACTGACGCATTGCCTCATGCCCTCGCGACCTGATTCTCACCGCCAACCGGAGGAAAACCCGTCACATGTCGCTCGAATCACTCACATCGCTCGTGACCCAGCGCCAGTTCGCCCGCCGCGCCGAGAAGTTCCTGCCGTCGCTCTGGGCGGAAGTCGGCGATCTTTTCGAGCGTCATCCTGGCCCCATCTTCTTCGGCAATGGCGCTCCCGCCCCGGAGCTCATGCCGATCGCCCGTCTGCAAGAGGCAGCGAGCCGGGTTTGGGCCGAGGCCGGAACCAGGCTTGGTTACACGGAGGCGGCGGGCTATGCGCCGCTCCGGGTATTGATCGCCGAGCGGATGGCCGGTCAAGGCATGAGGACTATCCCTGACGAGATCATGGTGACGAACGGGAGTCAGCAGGGGATCGATCTCATCGCCCGGCTCATGCTGGACCCCGGCGACATGGTCATTGTCGAAGGTCCGACGTACCTGGGCGCCATTCAGGCGTTCGACGCGTACGAGGCTGAATACTTGGTCATCCCGATGGACGAGGAAGGTATCGAGCTGAACGCGTTGGAGCGAGCCATCGCTGGCGCAATGCGCCTCCCTAAGCTGCTCTATACGATCCCGACGTTTCAGAACCCAACTGGCCGGACGCAGTCTCGCGAGCGGCGGGAAGGCTTGCTCGCCATTGCGCGGCGCCACGGCATCTTGGTCGTTGAGGACGATCCCTATGGCGAGCTCCGCGTTTCGGGAACCCCGGAGCCGAACCTCCGTGCGCTCGATCCCGGTGTGGTCTATCTCGGTACGTTCTCGAAGACCATCGCTCCCGGTCTCCGCGTGGGCTGGACCGCCGCGCCGGCTGACCTGATTGGACCATTGGTCTCGGCGCGGGAAGCGGCGGACGTTCATGGGGAGCGAACGACATCGAGGATCGTGCACCAGATAGCAGGTGGCTCTTTGGACGACCATCTCGTCATCGCCCGCGCGGGCTACCGGCGGCGGCGCAATACTATGCTCGCGGCACTCCACACCGCGATGCCGGAGGGCGTCCGGTGGCAGGAGCCGGAGGGGGGCTTCTTTCTCTGGTTAGAGCTCCCCGAGCATCTCGATGCCGAAGCGCTGTTACCGCTCGCCGCGACGCACGGGGTAACCTATATGCCAGGTGGCTGGTTCTTCCCGGATCGTCGCTCATGCAGCGCCGCTCGGCTGAGCTACTCGAGTATCGGCGAAGACCGCATCGAGGAGGGCATCCAGCGCCTCGGCGCCGCGATATCGGAGGCTTTAGGTCAGAAACCTTGACTCGCCGCGCTGTCAAAAAGCCGGATGACCATCTCAGCATCGGTCGAAGCCCGTTGAGCCTGTGCTACGCTCTGCCGGGGAGAGGATGTCGCTGCCTTGGCGGCGGATCGTCGGTCGTGGGGGACAACGAGGCGGGTGGACGGAGTACGTGACTTCTTAGATGTTGACGACAGGCGCATTTGGGCCCTCGTGGGGTTGTGCATCCTGACGGTGTTCACGATTCAGGCTGTCGACAACGCCATCGAGGGTGCGTGGCCGCATCAACGGCGGACGACGCGTCTGATGCCCCGGACGAGAATGGCGCAGGAGAGCTGGGGCGCCGTGGCGGTACTGGTGCTGCCAGGTCTCGTCCTCGCTGTTCTCAACCTCATCGTGATGCTCTGGCGCGATGCCGTTGAATCCGACCTGCATCGATTGGGCGGCTTGCTGGTTGGCATTGGCTGGCTCGCATTCCTTCTCGCCAGCGCGGATCGTCTGCCTTTCCGGCGCTATGTCAGCAATCTCGGCGTCATCGCGCCCGCGGCGCTCGCGGTAGTCCTCCTCGTAGGAGATGTGTTGCTGCTGATCGGTTTTCTAGACGTTCTGCCATCGATCGAGACCGTGCGCGATGCTCTTCCCTTCGGCTGAACCGCTTATCCCCCGGTGGTCGCGCTCCAGCGACGGATCACGGCAGAGACGCTCGTCGAAGCAGGCCCTTGGTTTGCTGGCGCGCCAACACCGGGACGTTAGAACCGGCGCGGGAGGGCACCGAACACGCTAAGCTTGAGATAGGATCCTTGCCGCGTTTCGCCCCCAGGTCTGGAACCAGGAACCCTGGCATGACTGATGACACCGCTCCATCCAGAATCGACTCTAACCCGTCGAAAGACCGCCCCCCGCGGCCAGGCATCGCTGGTGGCGGGGACCAGGATCGGTCGCCCCGGGAGCCATCCGTGGGGAAGGCAACGACGCGCCCGGCGGCGCACAGGGTCTCCATGGTGCCAACACTTGCCAATTCGGAGTCTCGTCGGATTGTCACCCGTGGGGCGGCCTATGGCACGCGCGGGATAGCGGCCGGCCTCCGCGCTCTCGGCGGATTAGTGGCTTGGAGTGCCGGGCGGGTTATCCCCTTCGACCATCCTCTTCTCCAACAGGACGGGTTTCGCACCTTTTGGCTCTCGCGCATCGCCGTTCAGACTGCCCAGGGCGCGCTCCTGTACACGCTGCTGATCGTCGTCGCCGACCGCACCGATGCCTCGTTCTATAACGCGCTCTTTGTCAGCTGTTCGATTATCCCGGCCATTCTCTTTGGACTGCCGGGCGGGATCGTCGTCGACGCGTTGCCCCGGCGACCGCTCATGCTCGCGCTGAACCTCGCGCGTTTCCTCTTCGTCTTTCTGCTCTTCGTGCGGGAGCCGTCTCTAGGGGGCATCTTCGCGGCAACATTGGGGATTTGGGTCATCCATCAGTTCTATTCGCCATCGGAAAGCGCGGTCGTCGCGGCCCTGGCGCGCCCCGAACGATTCGTCGCGGCCCAGGCCCTGTCGAACCTGGCCCTCACCTTGGCCCAACTTGTGGGGCTCGTCATTCTCGCGCCAATCTTGCTCAAGCTCGCTGGACCGCAGGCCGTCTATGGTGGCTGTGCGGTGATATTCGCGGTGGCCGCCGTGCTTACGGCATTGCTTCCCCCACTCGATGAGCACCTTCCCGCATCTGGGCGCCGCGGCTCGCGGCCGTATCATAAGAGCCGTGTCCATCAGCCCCGTTCCTTCCGATCCGGCTGGACGTCGTTGCTCAACGGCTGGGCGGTTGTCCGGCGTGATCGCATTTCCTTCGAGGCGCTGGCCGATGACACGCTGGTTGGGATTGGTTTGACATCGCTCGTCGTGATCATGCCGATCTATCTCGAGCACGTCTTAGGTACGGCCAAAGAGAACACAGTCTTCGTCTTCGCCCCGGCGGCGCTGGGATTGGTTGTCGGGCTGCGAGCCGCGCCATTGATCGGCAAGCTGATCGGCGCGCGGCGTGTCGCCATGCTCGCGGTGATCACCTTCGCGGTCATCATTGGTGCATTCGGCTTCGTCGAGCGACTGGAGCGCTTGCTGGACGACTACCTCCGTCTGCCACTCTCCGAGATCGCCGATCTCGCGGGTCTTGCTCCCCTGATCTTCTTGGCGATGCTGCTGTCGGTTCCCGCAGGGTTCGCCTCAGCGTTGGTTGGGGTCGCGGCACGCTCGATCTTGCTTGACCGGACGCCACCAGCAGCGCGGGGGCAAGTTATCGCCACACAGAACCTCATCGGCAACCTCGTCGCACTCGTACCGACGCTGCTCACCGGTGCCGTAGCCGACATCATCGGCGTCGAGCCCATCGCGGTCGCGGTGGCCGTTGTCATGCTCGGCGGCGCGCTCCTGACCCACACGGCCTTTCGCCGGCCGGTGCCGGAGCTCGTCGCGGGCGGGCGCTGATACTAATAGCGGCCCCCTCCGATCTCGGGGATCCAACCTCTCCCCCGATTTCCCAGGAGGGAGCCTTTCACGCCGTCAGAAGCTCCCTATCCCACTACCACCCGGCGGTATCGTTTCTTTCCGGCGCGGAGCAGCACCGAGTCCGCCTCTGGTTGGAACGGGGCGTCGATATCTTCCACGCGCTGATCGTCTAAAGACAGCCCACCCTGGGTGGCTAGACGGCGAGCCTCACCTCGGGATTTCGCCAAGCCCGCGCGCACGAAGACATCGGCCAGCGAGATGCCGGCCTCAACGTCCGCGGCCGTGATCTCGGTCGTTGGCAACGATGCGTCCGTGGCTGACGGGGCCCTATTCGCACCGGCGAAGAGAGACCGGGCCGCATCCCGCGCCTCGCTGGCCGCTTGCTCACCGTGGGTCAAGCTGGTGGCCTCGTGGGCAAGCGCGTATTTAGCTTCTCGCAATGCCGCGCCGGGCACCGAGGTCAGCTCGGCGATGCGATCCTCGGGCAAGAACGTGAAGAGACGGAGGAAGCATGGGACATCAGCATCCTCGACATTCACCCAGTACTGGTAGTAGTCATAGGGCGCTGTCCTCTCCGGGTCGAGCCAGACCGCGTTGCCCTCGCTCTTGCCCATCTTCTGGCCGTCAGCGGTCGTGATCAGCGGTGAGACGAGTGCGAATGCTTTGCCGCCGTCCGCCTTCCGCACCAGGTCGACGCCGGCGAGGATATTGCCCCACTGATCCGAGCCACCCATCTGCAGGATGCAGCCCTCGGCCCGGTAGAGGTGCAGGAAATCGTAGGCTTGGACCAGCCGGTAGTTGAACTCGACGAAGTTGAGCCCAATCGTCTCCAGCCGCACCTTGTACGTTTCGGCGGCGAGCATCTCATTTACGGAGAAGTGCCGCCCGATCTCCCGCAGGAAGTCGATGTAATGAAGCGGCAAGAGCCAGTCGGCGTTATTGAGAAGCAGCGCAGGCGGGTTATCTCCAAACCGGCCGGCCTCGAAGTCGAGATAGCGCGCGAATTGGGGAAGCACACCTGCTAAATTGCGCTCGATGTCCTCTGGAGAGATCAGCATCCGCGCTGATGTCTTGCCTGATGGGTCGCCGACCAGCGCCGTACCCCCACCGCCTAGGGCAATCGGCCGGTGCCCGAAGCGCTGGAGAACGCCCAGCATCATGATCCCGAGCAAGTTGCCGACGTGCAGCGACGTTGCACTTGGGTCGAACCCAATGTAGGCGGTGACCGGGCCCGCCTCGAAAGCCGCGCGGAGTCCTTCCTCATCCGAAATATCGTGGACATACCCGCGGCTCCGCAGGTACTCGAGTGGGTTGACCCCGGCCGCGCGGGCGAGCTGAATGGCATCGGTGGTCGATGTAGGGGTCTGGCCGGTCAAGGTCTCGGTAACCACAATCCTGCTCCGGGTGAGTGATAAGGCAATGGTTGTTGATGGTAACTATAGCAATCGCGGCGGGCGACAGGCGGCAAGAACGATTGTGGCCGCGCCCTGCAAGGTGATGTCAGGACCTTCGGATCGGCAGGGACTGGGTTTCAGCCGGTTGACCGCATCGCACCGCTGGACTAGATCTGATGAGATGATAGGAGAGAACATGCGGGAAACTGTCGTGGCCGTAACCGTCGTTCGCCCCTATGTCCTAGATATCGCCTTCGCGGACGGTGCTCAACGCCAGGTAGACATGGAGCCTCTCCTGTGGGGAGAGGTGTTCGAGCCATTGCGTGACCCAGGCTTCTTCGCGCTGGTTACCCTGGATCCAATCCTAAAAACCGTCGTCTGGCCCAACGGCGCCGACCTCGCTCCAGAATGCCTCTATTATGGCGAAGAGACGCCTTACGGCCGAGTCGAGATCCAGCGACCCGTGTCGCCCATGACGAAGAGTTAGCAGCGGCCACCGGATAGCACGTGCGATTGAGCGTCGGGGCTTCCATCCGCACGCGGTGGTCTTCCCATTCACTCCTTTGGCGAATTGATGGTTGCAGCGATGAGGCGTTAGCTCGGGTTTGGAGTGAACGTGATCCGGCGCTCAGGGAACACGGCGGTAAGCTCGAGGTTCCCGCCGAGTGCCGAGATGTAACCTCTGAGGGTCGAGAGGTAAAGGTCCTCCTGGTGTTCAACGCGTGAGACGTTTGCCTGTGATACGTTCATCGCCTGTGCAACGTCTCGTTGTGTTAGCCCTCGACCGGTTCGAATGTCGGCGAGGCTTTGGACGTCGGCAATTGCCCGTCCGAAGGCCTCGATGCGGGCTCGCCTCCCTGGATCGGACTGCGCCTTTACCGGCAGTTCCGAGAACGACTTGCGTTTCATCAGGTCTATTTCCTTCCCTGTCGCGATTCTGCCAAGTGCCGACCATAAAGTTGATCAGCAAGCGGAAGCGGTTCCTTTTACCGCGTCCGCCATTGAGTCGTCTTATCTTCTTCGGTCCGCCCGATACCGCCGGATCAGGGTGTTCGTTGAGCTGTCGTGCTCCAACTCCGGCTCGTCCTCCGACTTCAGCTCGGGGATGATGCGCTGGGCGAGGGCCTTGCCCAGCTCAACGCCCCACTGGTCGAATGAGTTGATGTGCCAGATCGTCCCTTGGACGAAGATCTTGTGCTCGTAGAGGGCGATCAGCGCACCTAGCGATGCCGGTGTCAGGCGCTCGGCGAGAATCGTATTGGTTGGACGGTTACCCTCGAACGTCCGGTGGGGCACCTGGGCGTCCGCGATGCCCTCGGCCCGGAGTTCCTCGGCGGTTTTGCCAAATGCGAGCGCCTCGGTTTGGGCGAAGAAGTTGGCCATGAGAAGATCGTGGTGACGGCCGAGGGGATTGAGGGTCTGGCTAAAGCCGATGAAGTCGGCCGGAATGAGCTTCGTGCCCTGATGGATGAGTTGGAAGTAGGCATGCTGGCCGTTGGTGCCCGGCGTTCCCCACACGATTGGCCCGGTCTGGTAATCCACCGTCTCGCCGGAGAGGCTGACGTGTTTGCCATTACTCTCCATGTCGAGTTGCTGGAGGTAGGCGCTAAAGCGGCCGAGATAATGATCGTAGGGCAGGATTGCGACGGTCTCGGCTCCAAAGAAATCACCGTACCAGATACCGATCAGCGCGAGCAGCACGGGGAGATTGAGCTCGAACGGCGTGGCGCGGAAATGCTCGTCCATCGCCCGGAACCCGGACAGCATGTCGTGAAAGTGGTCGGGGCCGATCGCGATCATCAGGGAGAGCCCGATAGCGGAGTCCACCGAGTAGCGACCACCGACCCAATCCCAGAAGCCAAACATGTTCTCGGGATCGATGCCGAATTTCGTGACCGCTTGAGCATTGGTGGACACCGCGACGAAATGCTGAGCGATCGCGGCATCGTCCCCCAGCGCGGCCAGCACCCACTCCCGCGCCGACCGCGCGTTGGTCATCGTCTCGATCGTCGTAAAGGTCTTGGAGGAGATGATGAAGAGTGTCTCGGCCGGATCGAGACCACGCGTCGCCTCAACAAAGTCGGTGCCGTCGACATTCGAGACGAAGCGAACCGTCAAATCATGGGCACTATAGTGCCGTAGGGCATCATAAGCCATCACGGGACCGAGGTCGGAACCGCCGATGCCAATGTTGATGACGTTCCGGATGCGTAGACCCGTGTAGCCGGTCCAACCCCCGGAGCGGACGCGCTCGGAGAAGTCGGCCATCTTGTCCAGCACCGCGTGGACCGCGGGCACGACGTTCTCACCATCGACGCGGATCGTCGCATCCCGGGGGGCGCGGAGCGCAACGTGGAGGACCGCCCGGTCCTCAGTCGTGTTGATCTTCTCGCCGCTGAACATCGCTTCGGTCCGCCGCCGCACGCCGCGCGCGTCGGCCAGCGCGATCAATAGCTGGAGGGTCTCACGCGTTAGGCAGTTCTTCGAGTAGTCGAGATAGAGCCCTGCTCCTTCCGCGACGAGGCGCTCGCCCCGTTGCGGGTCTTCCGCGAAGAGATCACGTAGGTGGCGGTGGCGCAGCTCCTGATAGTGCTGTTCCAGCGCCTTCCACTCGGGAAGTTGTGTCAAGGAGATTGCTCTCGTATCAGCGGTCACGGCGGGACTCCTGTTCCGTGTCACCGGGTGCTTGCATCCGCGATGGCGATCGTTCATTGGTGTGAGGATCGTACCATTGCCGGCGCGCCGGATCGTGGTCCCTAGCTGAGTACCCGGGTTCGACGGAGGCGGTGGACATCGACGGTGACGCTGGCGTCTTTCTCGTCGGGCCAGGGGCCGGTATAGGCATCGCGAGATCCATCCCAGCCCGAGGCTTGGAGGGTTTCGAGAAATCGGGATGCTGAGTCCCGGCGGGGATGGGCGAGCCAGAGCGTGCCACTCGGTGCGACGAGGCGTGCGACCAAAGCAAGGAGCGGCTCCACGTCCCGGCGCTCGTAGAGCACGTCCGCGGCGAGGACGACGGGGAAGCCGTCGCCAATCAGCCCCTCGAACGCGACATCGGGTTGCCGCCAATTGAGTTGGCGCGTCCGCGGCTCGTGTCCGGTATTTCGGAGCGCGTTGAGGCGGCAAAGTGTCAGAGCCTCGGGCGCGTAATCAATAGCCAGCAGGTTTGCCCCGGCGGCCAAGGCCGCGATCGCCGTCACGCCGATTCCGGCGCCAAGCTCCAACGTCCGCTCGCCGCGCACAATCTCGGGTGCGGCGACGATCGCATCGGCGAGCGCCAGGCCGCTTGGCCAAATCTCCGCCCAGTACGGCAGATTCTGTTCGGGGTCGTCCACGACGCGGTCGAGCAAGGCGCCGGTGTCTTCGGGCCGCAGGATGACGAGTCCGCGACCGCTTCGAGGCAGCGCGATCCGGTCTTCCAGCAAGGGACCGACGCGCTCGGCCTCCGCGCGAAGCATCGCCAATCGGTCCACGATGCCGTCCCTAGACTCAGGCATTGCCACTCGTTCACCCATCGAACAGCGCGAGGTTGATCCGCAACGCGACCTGAAGACGGAGGCGAGTATCGGCGTCGCTGAGGTCGAGGCCAGTGATCTCGGCGATACGGTCCAGCCGGTAGAGTACGGTATTACGATGGACGCTAAGGAGCGTTGCCGCTTCCTTTGGGCTGCCATTGGCCTGGAAGTAGGCCTCAAGGGTGCGCACCAGGCCGGCGCCGTGCTGACGATCGTAGGCAAGTAAGGAGTCAAGCGTCTCGGCGTGGAACGCGCGAAGCTCGGGTAAGGCTTCGGCGGCAAAGATCAGCCGGTAGATGCCGAGGTCGTCGAATCCGGTCAAATGGCCCAGTCCATGCAATCGACGACCGAGTGTCAATGCCTGCCGCGCCTCCTGGTGGGACCGGCGGATGCCGTCGATGCCTGTCCGGGGGCGGCCGTACGCTATCGATACCGACTCACTGCTCTCCCGAATGGCGCCAGCTAAACCTGCCTGGAGGGTCTTCGCCAGACCACTCGCCTCCACGGTCTCTCGTGCCGGCCAGACGAGCTCGGCGCTGTTGTTGCGAACCCGCCAGAGAGGGCGCGCCCCCGATCCGAGATCAATCCGTCCAATGATCTCGTCCAGTGCCGCCCAGCGACCATCGCGCTGCCGGCTCACGGTCGTGGCCTGTCCCGCTACCTGGCGATCCATCCGGGCGACCAACGCGACGTGCGGGGCTTCTAGATCGTGGCCGAGCCGCTTCGCCTGTTGCAGGAGCGACACCTCACTGCGTAGTGCCCCATCGAGGACCTCGTCAAGGACGTTGAGCTCGACTTCACGCCGGACGCTGGCCGCCGCTTGCTCACGTGCGAGGACTACCGCGCAGGCTGCCGCGCCCCGGGACGTCAGCACTTCATCCTCCGGCGACTCGCTTTCCCTCTCCATCAAGAGGGAGAGGCTGCCAAGCAAGCCATCCCGTCCGATGACCGGCGCCACCGTCCGTACCCAGTCACTCCCGAGCGACGTCATGGTCGCCGGCGGTTCAGCGGGGCTGCTGGCGGCGGTTTTCCTGAGCCAGGAGGCCAGCCGGGAATGCCCATCAGAGAGCAGGCGCTCGACCGCCTCTCGGGTCGGGGTTGTTCGATCCGCGCTTCCTGCCGTTGGGTGGTATGCCAGCAGACGCCCGTCCCGACCTTCAAGCGCGACGGGGCGACCCGAGAGTGTCGCGAGGTCGCTGACGACGGTCGAGAGCGGCTCACCCGCGATGGCAAGTTCCATGAGGCGGCGGCCAACGTCCTGACCCCGGCGTTGGATGGCCCGCCGTTGCTCGGTAATGACCCGAGACGCTTCCCGCTCGACAGGCCCGAGCTCGGCGTCGGCTGGAAGCTGCAACAACGGCACGCTGGCCCCGTCGGCGGCCGCCCGGGCGGCCGCATCGGCCTCGCCGAGCAGGCCAATTGCGGCCACCCCGAAGCTCGCCAACTGCTGGACGGCGGCTTCCAGCGTCAGGCGCTCGTCCAACAGGTCGAGGATGTCCGCCGGCAGTAAGACAAGCTCGCCGCCATCGAGGTGGCCGAACGCGGGCGGCGTTGGGCGCAGCCGGGTCGCCCAGGTCACTTCCCGGCCCAATCCCGCCTCCCCGGCCACGATGAGCGTCCCCGGTGGCAGCGCTATGCCAATGATGTCTCGAACCGTGAGCAACGAGCTGTCAGCTTTCAGCCGTCAGCTTTTGAATGAAGGACGGCAGCATGCGTTTTACCTCCATGACCTCGGTCGATAACCGGTCGTGACGTTCGCTATTCAAGAGGCCGAGTTCGTGAGCTAGGAGTAGGTGGTATTCAAGTTCGCTAGCGGAACCACTGGCGATTCGACAAAAGCGCGCCAATTCCACGCTGCCATCGCGTCCGCAGCCCTCAGCGATGTTGGCAGGGATCGAAGAACTTGCTCTCCGCATTTGACTCGTAAGCCCATACACTTCCTCCCTCGGGAAGTTAGCCGTCGATCGGTACACGTCAAGCGTGAGCTCATGGGCTTTTCTCCTTACCTGAAGGCTCCGAAAATCCCTCACATCGTTTCCCATTCACGAAAAGCTGACGGCCAAAGCTGATAGTTGAAAGCTGACGGCTGACGGCTGAAACCTCACGCGTCCGCGTAGCGTTCGTGCTCCCAAGGGGTCACTTGGCGGCGGTAATCGACCCATTCATCGCGCTTCACGGTCAGGAACTGGTCGAAGATGTAGTCACCGAGCGTTGCGCGAATGACATCGTCCTCGGAGAGGGCGGCCAAGGCGTCACCGAGGTTTTCGGGGAGGCGGGGTGTCCCGAGCCGTTCAAGCTCGCTGTCGTCGTAGGCGACCAGGCTCTCATCCAGAGGGTCGGGCGGGGTATCGGCCCGCCGGATGCCATCCAAGGCGCAGGCGACCGCCACGGCGACGGCCAGATAGGGGTTCGCCATCGCATCCGGGCTCCGCAGCTCGAGCGCACCCGGTTGGTCCTCGCTCCCGGCCGGGACGCGGACCAACGATGCTTCCCCAACTCGCGCCCAGCGCGCGTACCGCGGCGCCCGGTGGCCGGCATTCAATCGCTTGTACGAGTTCACGGTCGGACAGGCGACCGC
>DASYWB010000096.1:0-4355 GCA_035936495.1 Thermomicrobiales bacterium | reverse complement strand
CCGGATCGAGCTCCGGCCGGCCAAAGGTACGATTGACGTCGAAGTGGTAGCCGCGATGAGCACCGATCACATCGACGACGGCGACTTCCTCCGCGCCGATGATGCGATCCATGGCCGGTGGCCAACGTGAGCCGGCGGCGGACCAGGGGCCCGAGTGGACCCGGAAGTAGCGGACGAAATCGGCCCCGGCTTCAATCGCTTGTGCTGTCCCACTCGCCGCGACCACCCGCTCGGTGGCACCCTCGGATTGGAACCGCGTGTGGGCCGCCTGGAGCCCGGAGTCGGCGCAGCGTGCGGCTTTCCGCAGCAGAGCAAGCTCGTCGTGACTCTTGATCCTCCGGAGCGAGGCAACGATGCCCCTCTCCGGCCCGAGCTCGAGGTCCGGCATCTCGCGGGCGAAGCGCCGGTCGAGCGCGGCCGGCAAGATATCATCACCGACCAACCCGATGCGACTTGCCTCAAGCGAGCGTTCACGAAGCAGGTCAATCACGGCTTGCCCCAGATCGGGTGCCGCTCGAACATCGGTGATATCGACGAGGTCGGCTCGATGTCGCCGGGGATCAGTGAGGAGAACGGGGTCCCCTTCGGCCGGCAACAGGAGAAACCCGTGGCCCAGACCCGCGTTGCCCTCGGAAAAGACCGCGGTCGGGAAGGGGGGGAAGTGGTTGGACAAATAGGCTAGGTCGCCAGGCCGGTCGTAGAAGGAGCGGCCCACAACCAACAGCGCGGCATATCTGTTTAGCCCAGCAAGAAAACGCGCCTTCGAGCGCCGCTCGGCGAATTCCCTGTCCGAGATGCCTAGCTCTCCCGTCTCTGTCCCGGTGGCGCCTATCATAGCTTGGGCTCCAGCAGCGGTCGCGCGTCTTCTTCGCCTGTGTCAGTATAGGCAGGCGGTGAAGTTCTTGGGTCGCGGTCTCGCCGGTTGGCAGGAGAGTGGCGTCCCTGTTTTCGCCGAGAGGTCTGAGGTCTGTCGAGCGAGATGAGGGAGGATAGCGTGGCGAAGGTAACCATCGAGGGGATTGGCGAGGCTCAGTGCGTCGACGGGCGACGGCTGGTTCTCTGTATCGAGGACGCGGGCGTCGATATCCTGCACCGATGTGGAGGAAACGCTCGATGCACGACCTGCAGAGTTCAGGTCATATCTGGGGATGCCGGCCCGATGACCGATGCGGAGCGCGCCAAGCTGGCGACGATCGAGGACGCCGAAGAGAGGATCCGGCTTTCCTGCCAAGTCCAAGTCCGCGACGATCTTACGGTCCGTGTGTTGCGCCGGCTGCGAGATTTTCCTGAGATGTCGGATCCTGGGCCCCGTCCAATCGAGTGGCCGACCGACCGGCCGCTCCCACCGGAGTAGCGTGCTCGGGGCGTCCCGCTCTAGACCTTCCAGCAATCCGGATATGATCTTTGCGTGAGTGGAAGCCGGGGCGTTACAATAACCCTGGTCGTGCTAGATGGGGAGCTTGCGGTGCCCTGAACCCGCAATCCGCATAGCGGGGTTGAACTCCCTCTCGAGGTAGGGCTTTGTGGGACTAGTGCTGTCGCGTGGTGTTGACGGTCGGGTCCCGGTCGGCGGGGAACCGTGAACCCGGTCAGGACCGGAAGGTAGCAGCCGTAAGCGGCCCTCCCCGGGTGACGCGGGAGTGCCAGGCCTGAGCCAACGGACAGTACCAAGCCGGAAGGTTCCTATCGACAGAGGGTGCACGGCCTTCATTGACGGCCAAAGAAAGAGCCCGCTTCCAGTCCTGGAAGCGGGCTCTTTGGGCTTCGTTCGCCTGACCATCCGCTAGCGACGTGCCCGGCGGCGGACCGGTCGCTTACCGAAGGGAATGGTCGCATCCTGGCGGCCACGGGCCTTCAGGGCGGCCGGGCGCGTGTATTGATGGCGGAGCCGGCGAGCCTCATAGTCACGAAGATCCTTCGCGTAGCTCTTCCGTAGGTAGACGAGCACCGCGACCGCGAAGCCAATCAGCAGCAGGATCGAGATCCAGAGCCAGAGCCGCATACCAAACGTGAATGGATTTATCTGCAGCAGGCGTATGGCGAAGAAGAACAAGCCAATGCCGAACACGATCATGGCGAGGCCGGCAATGCGTTGGATCGTCCGCCGCTTCAGCCCATGGCTCACATACCGCTTCGCCCCATCGTTATACAGGACCAGTGACGCCAAGAAGCCGAGGCCGAAGACGACCAGGAACGCGATGCCGAAGGGTTCGAAGACCTGGTCAGGGCCGGGAACCGTCGTCAAGTAGTCCCAGGAGAAGGGATTGTCCATCGAATGTCACCCCAGAGTGAGCGAAAGCGGTGCGTGGCTCGACGGCGGCGAGTATACCAGCCCAGATCGGCCGGGCCTGGACGCCCGTGGCGTTACACCGGATCGTAGACTAGCGCCCGCTTAACTTGCTCGATCGCCCGCGTCACCTCTATGCCCCGGGGACACGCGTCGGTACAATTGAAGATCGTCCGGCACCGCCAGACACCAGTGCCACCGTTCAAGATCGCCAGGCGCTCCGCGCTCCCGTTATCCCGGCTATCGAAGATGAAGCGGTGGGCGTTCACGATCGCCGCCGGGCCGACGAACTCGTCGCTGGTCCAGGTGACAGGGCACGCGGTCGTGCAAGCGGCGCACAAGATGCACTTGGTGGTGTCGTCGAACGCTTCTCGCTGCTCGGGGCTTTGCACCCTCTCTCGACCGGACGCGGGGGCGTCGGCGATGAGGTAAGGCTTCACCGACTTGTAGGATTCAAAGAACTTGTCCATATCGACGACGAGATCCTTGATCACCGTGAAGCCGATGAGGGGCTCTATCGTGATTCGATTACCCAGCTCTCGCATCAGAATCTTGCACGCCAGTCGATTCCGGCCATTAATGCGCATCGCATCCGAGCCGCAGACGCCGTGAGCGCAGGACCGGCGATAGGTCAAGGTGCCGTCGTGATACCACTTGATCTGGTTGAGCGCGTCGAGGACCCGGTCGGTCGGCTCCACGTTGAGAGTGTACTCCTTGAAGACCGGCTTGATGTCTTGGTCAGGGTTGTACCGCTTGATGCGTAGCGTGACTTCCACGATTAACTCCTTGGGGAGAACATGCTCCCCGGATCGTCTTACCGACTCTAAGCTAATACTTACGTTCCTTCGGCTCGAACTCTGTGATAGTGACCGGCTTCTTGTCTACTTCGAGACCACCTGACGTCTTGTAGACCAGGGTGTGCGCGAGCCAGTTGGCATCATCGCGCTTTTCGAAGTCGCTGCGAAAATGCGCACCCCGGCTCTCCTCGCGGGCAAGAGCACCGTGGATGATAGCCTCGGCGCAATCCAACATGTAGCCCAATTCCAGCGCTTCCAGCAGCTCCGTATTGTAGACCGATCCGTGATCTTCGATGGCGACCGCGGTGTAGGCATTCTTGAGCTGACGGATCTTGTCCTGCGCCTCGCGAAGCCCATCCGCTTCGCGTACCACGGAGACATTGTCCATCATGATCGTCTGCATCTCGGCACGGATGTCCGCCGCGCGTTCCCCGTTTCTCGCGGAGAGGAGATTAGCCACTTGCGCCCGGCCCACGAATTCCGGGTCAGGGGGCAACGGCTCCCAATCTCCCTCGTTGACGTACTGCAACATATGCTTGCCGGCGCGTCGGCCAAAGACGACGAGATCGACAAGGGAGTTCGTCCCAAGCCGGTTCGCGCCGTGAACCGAGACACAGGCAGATTCGCCGGCACTATAAAAACCAGGGACAGTGGACGCTTCGGCGTTTCGGATCACGCGGCCCTCGATGTCCGTGGGTAATCCGCCCATGGCGTAATGAGCGGTCGGCTGGATGGGAACCGGCTCGGTCTTCGGCTCGACTCCCAGGTAGGTTCGGGCAAAGTCGGTAACGTCGGGAAGCTTGGCGTCGATCAGCTCCGGAGGTAAGTGTGACAGATCCAGATGGACATAATCCTGTCCACCGATGCCGCGCCCTTCGCGCACCTCCTGATGGATGAATCGCGAGACCATGTCCCGCGGCGCGAGATCCTTCAATGTCGGGGCGTACCGCTCCGCGAACGCCTCCCCCGCCGAGTTTCGGAGGATTCCACCCTCGCCGCGCGCCGCTTCCGAGAGGAGAATGCCGAGCTTGTAGAGCCCCGTCGGATGGAACTGGTAAAACTCCATATCCATCAACGGGAAGCCATGGCGATAGGGGATAGCGACGCCGTCTCCAGTTCCAGCCATCGCATTGGACGTGATCTTGTAGACCCGGCCAAAGCCGCCGGTCGCGATCAGCACAGCCTTGGCATGGAGGACATGGATCTCGCCGGTTTTGACTTCAAGCGTCACGACGCCGCAACATTGACCGTCGTCCGTGAATAGGACATCG
>DASYWB010000095.1:0-1833 GCA_035936495.1 Thermomicrobiales bacterium | reverse complement strand
CGACCAGATAGGTCATGTTCGGCAGCGTCCCGAACTGGCGGTGAAGTGTTCCGTCGAGATCGTCGACCACAATCGGCCGCTCGATCCGGAAACGATCGCGGAACGCGCGAGCGTGCTCAATCTTCTGCTCCATTGAGCGATGGGCCGGGAAATGCTCGGCGGGGTGCGCTTCTCGCGTGTAGAGAAAGATGGACGCGAAGCCCTTGTCCGCGAAACGGTGGTCGAGGTCGTCGAGCGCTGGCGCCGCCAGCGCGCAGTATGGTCAGGTCAGCGATCCAAACTCGATGAGCAGGTCGCGCTCGTCCCAAAATGAGCTGAGCGGCACCGTCGCCTCGTCATCCAGCGAGAACACGGAAGCATCGGGAGCCGGCGAGCCGACCTGCAACGCCGTCCTAAAAGCCAAGAAGTCGTCGGTCCCTTCGAAGGCCGCGTAGTTATAGTCGTCCATGCCGCCCTCCTTGTCAGGATGAGATAACGAACAGCGCTGAATCTCGGCTTGCCAGAAGACACCGTGGGACCCGGAGCTTACCCGATTGTTCGACCCCGAGACGATGAAGACTGACGAATTGGCGAAGTGAGGTCTTCCCCCGCTCTCAGAACACCAGTGACGGGATAACCAGCGTAAGTGATTCGTACCTTGTTTCCCGTGACCGGCACGTCGCGGTGTACGGTCGCGCTCCGGTATACTGAAGTCGAACAGATGACCGCATACGACCTCTCAAGGTCGCCGCGAAGAGGAGACGCCGATGGACGATGATACGGATACCACGATCCGCTATGACACCCCAGACGACGAGGCGAGCGTGCCTTCCGAGCGCCGGGTCATCCAAGAAGACGGCGCCGAGGGCAGGGGGCCTGGCTTTGACCCAACTCCCTACATGCGCCAACTCCGGGGCCGCGGCGGTGCCCAAGAATACCTAGACGTCAAGTGGCGTTTGCTCTGGCTCCGTCGTGAGCATCCGGATGCCCAAATCATCACCGAACACGTCCAGATCAACGAGACCTCGGCGATCTTCAAGGCGACGGTCAGCGTCCCCTCGGGCGGCCGCGCCACCGGCTACGGCAGCGAGACCGCGGGCGACTTCGGCGACTTCATCGAGAAGGCCGAGACGAAAGCGATCGGGCGGGCATTGAACGCGCTCGGCTATGGAGCCCAATTTGCCGAAGGCGATGAGGAAGGTGTCCCTCCTGCCCCAAGCCGTGCCGCCGCGCAACCGCGGTCGAACCGTCCCAAGCCCGCCTCAAGCCGGGCACCAATCCCGATCCCTACGGCGCCAACACCGGTTGCCGTTCCCACTGTCTCGTCAGCGGCAGACGAAGCGGCGCCCCGCGCCATCGCTATAGACGACCAAGAAGAGCAAGACTCGCGAGACAGTGCCGCTTCCATTGACGCCGCTGTCCAGCCCACGTCACCGCCGCGCGTGACGCCTGACACGGCCCCGGCACGGCCTGATTCCGAGTCTGAGCCCGAACCCGATATGGCCGATTACTCTCACGCCGCCTTTTGGGATTGGGCGCGACCGCGTGGCTACCAGACGCGGGAGGACGTCGAACGCGCCATCAACCGCTCAATGAAGGGCCTGACACCGAAGGAGGTCCGCCGCCTGCTCCGGGAAGCCGGCGCGGCGGAATAACTGTCCGCGCTCAAGGTGGCTCCTTTGCTATTGACGAGGCCTGGGTTTAGGCCATAATCATGGTATACCCAGGCTGGAAGGTGCCGGTCGGACATTTTAGAGCGAGGTGTACTATGCGTGGCCGCCATGTCTTGTTCCTGTGTCTCCTCCTCGTCTTCGGCACCTCCATGACAGGTGCTGCCCAGAGTACCCCCGCCGC
>DASYWB010000094.1:0-3005 GCA_035936495.1 Thermomicrobiales bacterium | reverse complement strand
CTGTTGCTTCGCGGTGAAGATGGCTGTTACTACGCCTATGGCAATCGCCAGGGCGAGGTGCTACGCGTCCAACTTGGCAAAGACTGGATGCTCGACTGCGAGCGAGATCCGGGATCAACCGGGGAAGCACGCTGGACACGCCCGGGTTCCCAGTCGGGATAAGCGCGAGGCGGATGCGCCAAAGGCTGGTGCTGGAGACGGACTTCGGATGGAGCTACAGGGTTGGCCGCCGCGCGGGGTTGAAACCCGGGTGCCGAGCCCAATAAGCCCGCGTTCCGCCGGTTGAGCACCGGGCACCGCGACCACTAGCGACCAGCTGGAGCATCAGGCATTGCGGACCACCGATGGCCGATGAGCACGTGACATCGCGATAGTGGCCCGCGGCGCCTCTACTGCGGATAACATGAATTGTGCGAAAAGCACGTGATGGCGATTGGGGGCCGGGGACCACGTTTGGCGTGGGAATGGCCCCGGGGTGCTTCGTCTCCCGATCCCGGCGATGAAGATGAGTTCCGGAGTCAGGGGCAACGAAGGGTGCCGAGGGGTCGTTAACTCTCGCAAGGCTCTGCTGGCGGAGAATGTATCCCGGGCGTGGAACCGCTCATGCGTTAGACCATCCGGCCGCGTCATCTTGTCACGCGGTGACCAGCATCAGCCGAGGTGTCATATGTCAGCGAGCCGGCATGACGGCGCGGAGACGCGTGAGCACGAGGTCGTCACGATTGCCGAGAGCCGCTCCGGCGGCTACCGTCCCATCGCCGAATACGCGGCCGTTGGCGACGCCCAGAGCCTCGCCCTGATCAACAGCGATGGCGGTGTCGATTGGTTATGTCTCCCGCATTTTGACAGCCCGGCGGTGCTCTGCCGCATCCTCGATGTCGACAAGGGTGGCTATCTCGCGGTACGGCCCTCCCGGCCCGTCGTGCGGGTCACGCGTCGCTACCGGCCCAACTCGACGATCTTGGAGACCACATTTGAAACCGGGCGAGGACGACTCAGGATCACGGACACGATGCCCGTGGCGGCTGATGATCCCGACGCTTTACTTGACGGCGTCTGGTCTGGGACAGGCCGCCATCGCCTGATCCGCCTCCTGGAAGCGCTCGACGGCCCTATCGATGTCGTCCTCGATGCGAAGATCGCGTTCGACTACGGGCTGGTCCCCGCGACGGTCGAGCTCGTTCCCGGGCAGGGCGCACGTCTGTCGGATGAGAGCGGCCGCATGCTCGGGCTGACGTGGCCGGGGGCGCTTGAAGCCGGCGATCAAGGCGGGCTTAAAGGTGACCTGACGGTCGGTCCCGGTCAGCCCATCGCCTGCGTCCTTGACTGGGTCGAGGACCAAAGCAACCGGGAGATGGTGCCGAAGACCGAGGACTGGATCGCCCAGATCGCTGAGACTGACGGCGCATGGAACCGCTGGGCGTCCGGGCTGCACATCCAGGGCCGCTATCAGAATGAGCTGCTCCGCTCGGCCTTGACGCTCAAGCTGCTCACCTTCGAGCCAACGGGAGCCATCATCGCGGCGCCGACCACGTCGTTACCAGAAGACATTGGCGGCGTCCGCAACTGGGATTATCGGTATTGCTGGCTCCGTGATGCGACATTTACGCTCTACGCCCTCCTGCAAGTCGGAGACGACAGCGCCGCTAGCGCGTTCTGGGGCTGGATCGAGCGCACCTGCGCGAACCTCTCGCCCGCCGAGATAAACATTATGTACACCATCCGTGGCGATGGTGATCTCACGGAACGCACGCTTGACCATCTCTCTGGCTATCGCGACTCGCGGCCGGTGCGGGTCGGCAACGGCGCTTGGGATCAGCGGCAGATCGACGTCTATGGAGAGCTGATCGACGCCTTCTGGTTCTATCACCATTGGGCGCGGGAGCATGGCTGGGACGTCACCGTGCGGGCGGAGGTCTGGGGCTTGATCCGCGCCACCGCCGACTACATCTGTCAAATCTGGCGGGAGAAGGATCGCGGGATATGGGAGATCCGCGGCGATCCCCAACACTTCGTCTACTCCAAGGTGATGTGCTGGGTTGGGCTCGACCGCGCCATCCGGTTCGCCGCCATGGAGGATCCAGGTCTCGACGTGTCGCGGTGGTGTCAAGAGCGCGATGCCATCCGCGAAGAGATCCTCCAACGCGGCTGGAACGCTAAGGTGCAGGCCTTCACGATGGCCTATGAGAACGAAGCGCTGGACGCATCGGCGCTCCGCATGCCTCTCGTCGGGTTCTTACCCGCCAACGATCCGCGCATGGAGGCAACGATCGACGCGATCTATGACCACCTTGGGGATGGCGGCTTGATCAAGCGGTACGAGGCCAACGATGGCCTCTCCGGTGGCGAGGGCGCGTTCGCGATCTGCACCTTTTGGATGGTCGATTGCCTGACCGCGCTCGGTCGGATTGATGACGCTCAGGCGTTGTTCGAGCGAATGCTTGGCTACGCGAGCGATCTGGGTCTCTTCGCTGAAGAGGTCGATCCGGAGACGGGCGCCGCGCTCGGCAACTACCCGCAGGCGTTCACGCACCTGGCGCTTATCGATGCCGGTGTCGACCTCACCGCGGCATTGCAGCGGCGAAAGGCTGTCTCCGGTAGCATGGAGGAGCGGGCTCGCGATGCCGAGCCAGACTGGCGCGCTGCCGATGATTGATCTTGGCCGCATCAATCGCCCCATCATGGATCTATGGCCACCGCATAGCTCGCTGCCCCTCGGAGGATGTGTAGCTACAATCATGGTGGATCAGAGCTACATCTTGCCTGCAGGCATTAGACAGAAGTTCCGGACGGCGCCGGCACCGCAAAGACATCACAGAGGATATTGGCGTTTGCGGCGAGGCTGATCTTGACGTCGTAGAGGGTGGGCGGGGCGTATTCGGAGTGTTCAACTGATGACGGATACTCGACGCCTGGCTCCCCCTTCTTCGAGCAGAACGTGACGAGGCGAGCTGTTGATTCCGGTAGGCCCGGCTGCAGCGTGTAATCTCCTGGCGGGACGTCGT
>DASYWB010000093.1:0-28195 GCA_035936495.1 Thermomicrobiales bacterium | reverse complement strand
CTTCTTGTCCGGGTCGTACCATCCGAGGAACATCCTCATCTCCTCCTGTCAAGAACATAGGTTCGGGGCGACTCACCACTATGGTATCAGAACGCATGTTCGTTGACAAGGTGTCATTCACGGTGATTTGCCGCGAACGTTCGCGGGTCGTTCGGCTCTGGACAAGGTGGCGTGGAACGACTATGATGTGGACAAGGGTGGGGAAATGTGGGGATAAGTGGTCCTCAAGGTGGATAAGCCTTCGCCCCTGATGTCGCCGCGCCATGTCTGTCGCCCCGCTGAAGGCACGCTAACGCGATGTTCCTTGGGCGCCATGCTCATGCCATCGATGCCAAAGGTCGGCTCGCTATCCCGGCGCGCTTTCGCGACGGCCTCACCGATGGGCTCGTCTTGACCCGTGGAATTGACCGTTGCCTCTCCTTGTATCCCATGGCAGCATGGATTCCGCTCGCCGAGCGCGTCACCGCACTCTCGTTTAGCGATCCCGACGCCCGGAACTTCCGCCGGATGGTCTTTGCTGAGGCGGTCGACCTCACGCTCGACGGTCAAGGTCGCGTGCTCGTTCCGCCCGGGCTGCGGGGATACGCCGATATTGACCGGGAAGCGATTATCGTCGGGGTCCACGACGCGATCGAGATCTGGAGTCCCACGCGTTGGGAAACGGTCAATGCCGTCATGGAGCAAGATGGCGCCGCTATCGCCCAGCGCCTCGCGACCCTGATCTAATCAAACCTTCATTGCCAGTCACCGGGCCCCGCCGGCGAGGTTGCGAGTATCCTTCCGGCCATGATCTTCAGTGACAGGGAGACATCGACATTGTCCCCGCCAGCACCCCGAGCCGAGCATCGCCACGCAGGCGGCCACCAACCCGTGCTGCTTGCTGAGGTGATTACCGCGCTCCAACCGCGGCCCGATGGGCGCTACCTCGACGGCACGTTTGGTGGCGGCGGACACACTCGTGCGCTTCTCGACGCCAGCGCGCCGGGTGGCGTGGTCCTTGCCCTTGATGCCGACCCCGATGCCATAGCGCGGGCAGAGCTTCTCGCGGCGGATCCCGCGTATCGCGACAGGATGATCCCTGTCCGGGCCAACTTCGCCGCGCTCGCTAGCAAAGCCGAGGCATTCCGGCTCGCCCCACTCGATGGCATCCTACTCGACCTCGGCCTATCATCCTTTCAGTTGGAAGACGCGGACCGGGGCTTCGCCATTCGCCTCGATGGGCCGCTCGATATGCGATTCGACCCCGACGCCGGCATATCGGCCGCAGACCTCGTCAACACCCTTCCCGAGTCCGAGCTAGCCGCCATCCTCTTTCGCTTTGGAGAAGAACGCCGCGCTCGCCGGATCGCGGCGGCAATCGTCCGCGAGCGCGCGACTAACCCGATTGCCTCGACCACGCACCTCGCGAAGGTGATCGAGCGCGCCGCCGGCGGCCGCGGAGGCGCCCACACGCATCCCGCAACGCGCTCGTTCCAAGCCTTGCGCATCGCGGTCAATGATGAGCTGGCTGTCTTGGAACGCGCCCTAGGCGACGCGGTCGCAACGCTGGCACCCGGCGGCCGCGTGGCTGTCATCAGCTTCCACTCGCTCGAGGATCGCATCGTCAAGCGCTTCATCGCCTCCCAGACCACGACATGCACGTGCCCGCCTGATCAACCGATCTGCACCTGCGACACGATTCCGCGTCTCCGCAAAGTCGGTGGCGCCATCCGTCCCTCGGTGGACGAGGTCGCGAACAACCCGCGGTCTAGGAGCGCGACGCTACGCGTCGCCGAACGGCTCGACGACGCTTCATCTGGAGGCCGCCCATGATTCCACTTTCGGTTCGTGAGATCATCGAAGCAACGGATGCGGTCGTTCAAGGCGCCCTCTCCGGCACCGCGACCTTCGAGGCCCTCGAACGGGATTCTCGCCGGGTCGAGCCTGGCCAGCTCTTCATCGCCATCCAGGGCGAGCGGCTTGATGGCCACGCCTTCATCCATGAAGTTGCGAAGAACGGCGCCGCTGCCGCACTCGTCTCCCGAGCGTGGGCCAGCACCAACGTGGACCCTCCGTTGCCCCTTCTCGTCGTCGACGAGCCCGTTGCCGCCCTCCAACGCCTCGCCGCGGCCCGCCGGGCCGCGCGCGGCGACGATCTGATAGTCGTCGGCGTGACCGGCAGCGTCGGCAAGACCAGCACGAAAGAGGTGATCGCCACCATCCTCGGCTCACGCTTCTCCACCTACCGCAGCCCGGGCAATCTCAACAATGAGATCGGCCTTCCCCTCTCGCTCCTCGATGTCACACCCGAACACGAGATTGCTGTCCTGGAAATGGGTGGCGCCTACGCCTCTGGTGAATTGACATTCCTCTCGAGCATCGCCCACCCGAAGATAGGCGTCGTCACCAATGTTTTTCCCGTGCACCTGGAGCGCATGGGGACGATCGAGGCCATCGCCGAAACCAAAGCGGAGCTGGTCACGGCCCTCCCCTCGGACGGCACGGCGATTCTCAACGGCGATGACCCCCGGGTGCGAGCTATGGCGGAACGGACGCGGGCTCGCGTTCTGACCTACGGACTCGACGCCGAGAACGATATCCGGGCGGACCGCATCACGGCCGAAGCGCTCGAGGGCACGTCCTTCCGAGTGCATATCGACGGGGAAACGTTCCATGTGAAAGTGCCGCTTGTCGGTGGCCATGCGGTCGATCTTGCCCTGGCCGGAATCGCGGTCGGTCACACGATGGGCATGCACATCTCCGAGATGCTGGTCGGCCTGAAAGACCCGTCCATCCAGGTGCGACTCCTGGTGATCCCAGGGCCACGCGGATCACGCCTGATCGACGATACCTACAACGCCAGCACCCCGTCCGTCCTCTCCGCGCTCGGGCTGCTGGAGCAATTGCGGCCTCAACGTGCGATCGCGGTCCTAGGCGACATGCGCGAGCTCGGCTCCCTCGCCGAGGAGGAGCATCGCATTGTCGGCCGGCGCGCCGGCCAGGTCACCGACCTCGTCGTCACCTACGGTGATCTCGCCAGATTTATCGCGGAAGAGGCCTCGGTGCTCATCCCCGACGACGTAGACGGCCGTCCACCGGGCGTGGCAACATTCGCTCTCGATGAACGCCAGGAGCTCATCGATTTCCTCCGGAAGGAACTGCGCGAAGGCGATGTGGTGTTACTCAAGGGGTCGCGCGGCTTGGAGATGGAAGACTTCGTGACGGCACTGCGGGATGATGCAGGCTCCCTCCAAGACCTCGATCACGCCACTACCACCTCTCGATGATGACCCCGTCCACGCTCATGCCGCCGTTGCTGGGCAGCGTCATGCCGTCCGACCCGTCCGAGAACATGGCGGTCTCGCTCGCTCTCGCTGGCCTCGCCTTCATTGTCACCATTATCATCGGTCGACCTGTCGTGATCCTGCTGCGTCAGAAAAAGGTCGGAAAACAGATCCGCATCGATGGCCCGCGGACCCACTTGGTCAAGACCGGCACCCCGACCATGGGCGGCATCATGATCACCGTATCCGTCGTCCTCGTCACCGCTGTCTTCAATCTGGCCGGACGGCTGTCGATGCTCCTACCCATTGCCGTCCTGCTGGCCGCCGGGTTCCTCGGCGCCATTGACGACCGCATGAACTTAGTCGGCGGCGCCAAGACGGGGATGACCGCGCGATTCAAGTTCGCCTGGCTCACGGCGTTCGGCGTCGCCGCGGCGCTGGTGCTCCACCTGCCCGCACCGATGGGTCTCGGCCTGCACCATATCTACGTGCCGTTCTTCGGCCAGTACAGCATTGGTGTGCTCTATCCCATCATTGCCGCGCTCGCCATCATCGGCACGGCCAACGCCGTCAACCTAACGGATGGGTTGGATACGCTCGCCGCGGGCACCGCCGCCATCGCCTTCGTCAGCTATGGCATCATCGCCTTCGTTCAAGGCCAAGTCGGGGTGGTCACCTTCTGCTTCACGATGGTCGGGGCCTTGATGGGCTTCCTCTGGTTCAACGCGCATCCCGCTCAAGTCATCATGGGCGATACTGGCTCCCTCGCTATCGGCGCCGCATTGGCGACCGCTGCCTTCATGACGGGCCAGTGGCTGCTCCTGCCCGTTGTCGGCTTCGTGTTCATCATCGAGACGCTCTCGGTCATCCTCCAAGTCGCCTATTTCAAGATGACAAAAGGCAAACGCCTCTTCAAGATGGCGCCGCTCCATCACCACTTCGAGTTGATCGGCTGGTCCGAAACCCAAGTCACCATGCGATTCTGGATGATTGGCACGATGGCCGGTCTGATGGGCGTCGCATTGGCGCTTTTGTAGCCGTCAGCCGTCAGTGATCAGCCGTCAGTCAATGTAGTCGGGAGGACCAGGATTTGGACTTCGAAACAATGATTGCCACCAACACGTTGCTGAAAGCCGATAGCTGATGGCTGAAAGCTTTTCCGGCACCCGCGTCACGGTCATGGGTCTCGGCACCCGCGGCGGCGGTGTCGGCGTCGCCCGCTGGCTCGTCGATCAGGGCGCAGTCGTGACCGTCACGGATACTAAGCCCCCAAGCACCCTTGAATCGTCCGTTGCGCTGCTGGAAGATCTTCCCATCCGGTTCGTGCTCGGCCGGCATGACGCGGCGGATTTCACCCGCGAGGGGGCCGATCTCGTCGTCCGGAATCCGGGCGTCCCACGCCGGGCCACGATGTTGACACTAGCCCGCGAATCCGGCCTCCCGGTCGAGATGGAGATGACCCTCTTCCTGCGGAACTGTCCGGCCCCGGTCATTGGCATCACGGGCACAAAAGGCAAAACCACTACGGCCACGCTCTGCGCGGTCATGCTCCGGGCCTCGGATGCACCCACCATCCTTGCCGGGAACATGGGCGTCTCGGCACTAGGTCAGCTCGCCCAGATCACACCGGACACGCCGGTCGTGATCGAGCTCTCAAGTTGGCAGGTCGAAGGGTTGATCGAGCACCGCCTCTCCCCCAGCATCGCCGTCATCACCAATATCGCCGAAGATCACCTTGACCACTACGATGGCTTCGCCGACTACGCGGCGACCAAGCGCGGGCTCATCCGCCACCAGCAGCCAAGCGACGTCGCGATCCTCAACGCGGACGATCCCGAGGTCTGGCGAGCCGCCGGTGAGACCAACGCCCGAATCATTCCCTTCGGCCGGGGAGATGCCTCACGACCCGGAGCGTGGCTGCAGGGCGACCGGCTCTCCTGGAGGGAGGACGGCGACCTCATCTCCTTTCAGCGGCCATCGGGACTTGGCCTCGCCGGTCCGCATGGCGCCGCCAATGCCCTTGCCGCCATGGCGGCCGCACTGATGCGCGGCGCGAGTCCCGATGCGGTCGGGAGCGCGCTGAACGCCTTCACGGGCGTGCGCGACCGGATGGAGCGGGTCGCGGACATCGACGGCGTCTTGTTCATTAACGACACCGCGGCGACGGCTCCCGCTGCGACCGAGGCGGCCCTGCGCACTCTCGCGGACCGGCATGTTCACCTCATCCTCGGCGGCTCCGACAAGAAACTGAACCTTGAGCCGCTTGCCAACGCGGCAATGAGCGCGTCATCACTCCACCTTCTCGCTGGCACCGCTACGCCTCACCTGCGAGAGTTGCTTGCCGCCCGCGACCGGATAGCGCTCAGCGTTTATGATGACATGGCCGCCGCGGTCGCGGCGGCCATGGCCCAGGCGCGCGCGGGGGATGTCGTCTTACTTTCCCCGGGCTGCGCGAGTTTCGGCCTGTTCCAAGATGAGTTCGAACGGGGTCAGCGGTTCCGGGATGCCGTTGCCGCGCTCTCCACCGCTATCTCCGGACAACCGATCACGGATCTCAGGCAATCATGAAGGACCTTCGAGACGATGACATCACCGCCCATTTGCAACCAGGGGAATCTCGCGCGAACGACCTGACAAGCCCGCGGCCATGCCAACTGCCGGAGCCGCCAGCCGCCATTCACTTCGTCGGCATCGGAGGCGTGGGGATGAGCGGCCTCGCGAGAATCCTCCACGCGGGCGGTTACCGCGTGAGCGGCTCCGACGCCACCGCGTCTGACCAGACTGCCGCCCTCATCAGCGAAGGCATCCCGGTTGCCATTGGGCATGCCGACGTGGACCTGGCGCGGGCCGCGGATCTCCTCGTGGTCACCGCCGCTGTTCGCGGCGACAATCCGGAGGTTCGAGCCGCCGAGCGAGCGGAGGTGCCGAAGCTCAAACGAGCGGCCCTCCTTGGTCTCCTGGCTGACCGGCAGCAGAGCATCGCGGTTGCCGGGTCCCATGGGAAATCGACCACGAGCGCGATGATCGTTGCCGCGCTGCGTGCCCTCGGTGCGGATCCAACCTATGCCATCGGCGCCACGCTGGCGACCACGGGAATCAATGCCGCCTCCGGTTCGGGCGACACCATGGTCGTCGAGGCCGATGAGTATGATTACTCCTTCCTCAGCCTCCATCCCAATGTCGCGGTCATCACCAACATCGAGTTCGACCACCCGGACATCTTTCCGGATCAGGACGCATACCACGCCGCGTTCGCCCGCTTCGTTGCGAATATCCCTCCCGAGGGCACGCTCGTCATCGCGGCGGACGACCCCGGCTGTGAACGACTCCTCGCTCGCTCCGACTTCAACCACACCTCACGTCTCGTCACATTCGGTGAATCAGGATCACCGGGCTGGCTGCTCGCTGGCAGCGAGGGCAACTGGCACGTCACGCCACCCGAGGGTGCCTCGGTCCAATTGCCAATCTCCGTCCCAGGCCGCCACAACGCCCGCAACGCCACCGCCGCGCTCGCCGCGATCGCGGCACGAGGGTTTGACCCGGCCACCATCGCTCGCGCATTACGGTCCTATGCCGGGATCGGGCGCCGTTTCGACCGGAAAGGCGAAGCCAACGGCGTCACCGTTATCGACGACTACGCGCACCATCCGAGCGAGATCCGCGCCACCATCGAGGCCGCGCGGGCGCGCTATCCGGGCGGGCGAATCTGGGCGATCTTCCAACCCCATACCTTCAGCCGGACGAAAGCGCTCCTTCCCGAATTCGCGGAATCCCTCTCATCCGCGGACCAAACGCTGGTGCTCGATATCTACGCTGCCCGCGAAACCGATGATCTTGACATCTCCTCCGCGGACATGGCGCGGCGTGTTCCAGGGGCGCACGTCGTCTCGACTCCGGATGCCGCCGCGGAACGACTCGCTCAGGAAGTCGTGCCCAACGATATCGTGCTGACCCTCGGCGCGGGGGACATCACCAAGGCAGGGCCATTGCTGCTCGAGCGGCTTAGATCAGCCGCGCCCACCCCCCGATTACGAGAGGACACACAGGGTCCGACGATCCCCGATCACCCCGACCTCAAGGTGCTCATCGAATCGCCCATGTCACTCCACACGACCTGGCGCGTCGGCGGCCCGGCCGATTTCCTGGTCCGCGCTCCGTCGCCGGAAGCCCTCGAAGCGACGATCGCATGGGGGCATTCTGAAGGGTTGCCAATCACGATGATTGGTGGCGGCAGTAATCTTCTCGTCGGCGACGGCGGCATCCGCGGCCTCGTGATCCTCGCCCGCGCACCGGGCCAGCGCGCCGGGACACTCGTCGAGGCTGAAGATGCCGGGGATCACATGGTCGTCAGCATGGCGGCTCAAGCGCCTCTCTCATGGGCAGGGCGTTACGCCGCGGAACGGGGGTGGGCGGGACTCGATTGGGGCGTCGGCCTGCCCGGCACGATCGGCGGCGCCACGGTCAACAACGCCGGCGCGCATGGCACCGAGTTGAAAGACCACCTTGCTTCTGTTGTCGTCATCGACAATGCTGGCAGCCTGACCTCTCACCCCGCCTCCTGGCTCGCGGCGTCCTACCGGCTAACCACCATCAAGGCACACCCTCGACCACGCCCGTTCCATGTCGTCCGGAGCATCTTTCATCTGCCGAAGGGAGATCCGGCGTTGCTCGTGAAGCTGGCGGAGGAACACGCGCGGTTTCGGAAGACGACGCAACCCACCGGCGCCTGCGCGGGTTCCACCTTCGCCAATCCGCCGGGCGATTTCGCCGGCCGGCTCCTGGAAGCTGCGGGGTTGAAGGGGCACCGGGTCGGCAACGCCCAATTCTCGCCGAAGCACGCCAATTGGATCATCAACGCTGGCAACGCCAAAGCCTCGGACGTCCAAGCGCTGATCGCCCACGCGCGCCAGGTGGTCCTGGACCGCTTCGGCATCGAGCTACGGCAAGAGATCGAGGAGATCGGTGATTTCACTCCACCGAGCTGACCGGAATCTCCATGGGCGGCTCTCGGCACAGACATGTACCAACGGGAGAACGGATCATGCCTCAGGCTAACAATGCGTCCCATTCTGGAAACAGACTTCGCGTCGCCGTGCTCTTCGGTGGCGAATCGGATGAGCACGACGTCTCCCTCCGTTCCGCTCAGACCGTCATGAGCGGGCTCGACCCGGAGAAATACGAAGTGGTGCCGGTCGGCATTACCCGCGAGGGGCGATGGCTCACAGGTGACGATTCCTTCAAACAGCTTACCGAGCGTTCTCCCCTCTTCGCGCTTGAAGCACAGATTCACGAGCCGAAGCCGCCGTTCGACCTCTCCCGCGTGGATGGCCTGCCGGCGGCGCTGCCATCTGCCTTCGGAACGGGCGTCGATGTCGTCTTCCCTGTTCTCCATGGGCCACGTGGGGAGGACGGCACGATTCAAGGCATGCTTGAGCTTGCCAATCTCCCGTTTGTCGGGTCCGGCGTCCTCGGTTCTGCCCTTGCCATGGACAAGGCGATGGCCAAGCTCATCCTTGCCCAGGCCAATATGCCTCAGGGCCCCTGGCTCCTCGTCAACCGCGCTGAGTGGGAGCGCGACCCGGTGACCATCGCCGAGAGGATCGAGGCCGAGATCGGCTTCCCGTGCTTCGTCAAACCGGCCAACATGGGATCTAGCGTGGGAGTCGCGAAGGTCCATGACGCGGAAGAACTCAACGCCGGTATGTCGCTCGCCTGCCAGTACGATCGGAAGGTCTTGGCGGAACAGGCCATCGACGCTCGTGAGATAGAGGTCGCGGTCCTCGGCAACGATCTCCCGATTGCCTCGGTCCCGGGTGAAGTCGTGCCCTCGAACGAGTTTTACGACTACGCGGCCAAATACATTGACGACCGGTCGGAGCTCATCATTCCCGCGGATATCCCTGCGGCGGTCGCCGAGCGGGCCGGCGAGCTCGCGGTCGCGGCATTCAAGGCGCTGGATCTCGCCGGCCTGGCGCGGGTCGACTTCTTTCTTGAGCGCGGCAGTGACCGCCTGCTCATCAATGAGATCAACACGCTCCCAGGCTTCACGGCCATCAGCATGTACCCCCGGCTCTGGGAGGCAAGCGGAATCCCCCTCCCTGACCTGATGGAGCGTCTCCTTGACCTCGCGCAAGAGCGGCATGCCGAGCGGCGCCGATAAGTCCGCATCGCGCCGGGGTGCCTTCGGGGAATCGCCCGCGATACGACAACATACGGGGGCATCAAAACGCGTCAGCGTTGCATGCTATACTCGCCCGACGTACAAGGTTGTCAATCAGGATCTCGGAAAAGCCGATCCAGTCGCGCGTCGTGCGTGGGATTCGGCGAGCGGCCGAGGCGTTGTGGGGAGCGCTGGGTAGCCATGTACCTCTCCAGTGTCCCAGGCGACGAGTTACGGACGCCGGTGAATGCGGGCGGCGACGAATTTATCGTCGCACTCTGCCTTCGGGCAGGGTGAGGATCGAAACGGCATGTTGCGCAACGAGGGTGTGGGGAAATCAATGCAAAACCGCGGACGAGGACATGGCATTCGCGTGCATGGCGTTGGCGCGGCGCGGACTGCATCTCCTGAGCAGGTAGCTGAGCCCGTGCCCTCGGAGGTGGCTCCAGAACATCAGGCCGTGAGACGGAACGAGGCTTCCGCTCCGGCCGCGGAGCCGCGGGTGGCGCCGCATCCAGTCGAGCCCCTTCCACGTCCGATCGCGCCTCAAGACGAACCATTCACCGCCTTCGCCCGGCTCAAGGTGATCGGTGTCGGCGGTGCGGGTGGTAACGCGATCAACCGGATGATCCGCTCAGGTGTAGAAAGCATCGAGTTCGTCGCGGTCAACACGGACGCTCAAGCCCTGCTCAACAATGAATCGCCGACGGCCGTGCGCATCGGCGATAAGCTGACCAAGGGCCTTGGTGCCGGCGGCAGGCCGGAAGTCGGCGAGCGCGCGGCGGAGGAGAGCGCCGAGAGCCTGGCCGATCTCATGCACGGCGCCGACATGATCTTCATCACCGCCGGCATGGGAGGTGGGACCGGCACGGGCGCCTCACCGATCCTGGCCAAGCTCGCCAAACAAGCGGGGGCGCTCACCGTCGCGGTCGTCACTCGTCCCTTCGAGTTCGAAGGCCACCGCCGCGCCGGCGCCGCCGAAGCTGGAATCACTGCGCTACGCGACGTGGTTGACGCGCTGATCACCATCCCCAATGAGCGCCTGTTGCATATGGTTGATCCCAAAACGTCGATCACCGATGCCTTCCAGATCGCGGACGACGTGCTACGCCAGGGCATCGCCGGCATTTCCGACCTCATCACCAAGCCGGGCGTCATCAATCTTGACTTCGCCGACGTCAAGACGATCATGCAGGATGCTGGTTCCGCGCTGATGGCGATCGGCCACGGGAGCGGTGAGAACCGCTGCATTGACGCGGCCCGGGAGGCCATCGAGAGCCCCCTGCTGGAGATGAACATCCAGGGCGCGACCGGCGTGCTCTACAACATTACTGGTGGTAGCGGGCTCACCCTCTCGGAGACCAGCGAGGCTGCCGAGATCATTCGCGCCGCCGCCGACGAGGACGCCGAGATCATCTACGGCACCAGCATCGACGAGTCCCTCGGTGAGGGTGTGATGATCACGCTGATCGCGACCGGTTTCGACGAGCGGCCCAATGGCCTCACGCCCTCCCGGGTCTTTGGCCGGGACCGCACGCCGCTCCCCGATCGTCACCGCGAGCGATCGTCGCCGGAGGCGCCCGCCGCGCCGCAACCACCCCCTCGCCAGCCCGCTCCCGCACCCGTGATGCCGGATGATGACTGGGACAGCGAGCCCTCGATCATCCGATTCCTCCGGGATCGTTAGGTAGAGCTCATCGGCTAGCCTCGCTGCCATACGGACGTGAGGTGTGTTGATCTCGGACACCGGACTGGCCTGGGACGGACCAGGCACGCCGTACCCCTACCCGTGCGGTGTTGGTAGTTTCCTGAGGGGCGGTGGTCTGAAAGGGAGATCCGGCCAGCCCGGGCCGCCTGGAAACCGACCGCGCATCAATGTTGAGCACAACCGATCAAACACGTCGCCTCGGCGGCCGGCGAAGGCGCGAAGGCGATACAATTCGTCCATCACTATCTGGGTGAAGCTCGCCCGTGGCGTTCCTTCGGGCCGCCACGGGCGTCACACGACGAACGAAAGCATGACCGTCTATGCGCTGCCCTTATTGCCACGCTCGCGACACGCGGGTGATCGATAGCCGAGAGTTGAGTGGCGGCGACTCGATCCGCCGCCGCCGCGACTGCCCCGTCTGCAGCCGCCGATTCACCACCTACGAGCGGCTTGCCCCGGTTGGCCTCGTCGTCGTCAAGAAGGACGACCGGCGCGAGGAGTTCGATCCCGACAAGCTCCGCCAGAAGCTGCGGGTTGCGCTCACCAAACGCCCGGTTGGCGAGCGAGAGATCGACACCCTCGTCCAACGCGTCGAGGCTCGCTTACTCGAAGCGGGCAGCGCGGAGGTCCCATCCAGCTTGATCGGCGAGGCCGTGCTGCGCGAGCTAAAGGAGTTGGACCACGTCGCCTATATCCGATTTGCCTCCGTCTACCGCCAATTCGCGGACCTCGATGACCTCCGCCGGGAAGTCGAAGGACTGGCGGACATGCCCGCGGTCATCGCGGCCCGTGCCGACCGCGGGTCAGCCTAGGCTTATGATCCGCACATGCTGCATAGGAGCCGTAGCGCGGGCTCATGATGACGCCCGGGCCATTGCCGAGGCGGCCTCGGGCGTCGGGCGTCTCGCTGGGAATCCTGGTGGAGGCCGGGTGGAGGTCGGCGAGCGGCTTCCTCTGAACTCGGGGACGAACTCGGGGATGAACTCGGGGACCCACACTCCTCCCCCGATTGCGGGAGAGGGGCTGCCACGGACGGTCGCGACCCAGCCAAAGTACTGGTATTTACGCGGGTTCTGTAGGACTCGCTTGCCGCTTGACCCATACGCCGCCACCATCTCATTCGCGCCCGGATGAGCGCCGAGGACCCGGCATCTGACAATCCCCGCGCAAGCCTCCGCTTGCTTGGTATCGCGTTCGCCGTCTTCGGCGTGATGTTTGGCGTCTGGCAGGTCCTGCTGGAGGATCTTCGCCAAGCGCTCTCGATCACCCCGGGTCCACTTGGCCTGGCATACACGATTGCCGTCGTCGGCTCGTTTCCGGCGATGATCATCGGTGGCCGGATCATCGACCGCACCGGCGCTAAAATCCTCATCGTCGGAGCAGCCACCGCAATGGGCCTCGTCTTCGTCGCCTTGACGGGCATCAGCAATTACGCGGGGCTCGTCGCCGTCTTATTCATCTTCCTCACTGCCAGTGGCGTCTACGACGTCGGTATCAACGCCGTCGCCATCCACCAGGAACGACGAACCGCACGGACCATCATGCCCCTGGCGCACGCGGCTTTCAGTGGCGGCGGGGCGACGGGTGCTATCGTGGCCGGGCTGTTGCTCTCCCTGGGTCTCCCGTTCCGTTCGCTCTACCTCATGGTAGCCGCGCTCCTCTGGGTCGTTGCCGCCTCGATCTGGTTCCGCGCTCGATGGGGAAACGTTCACCCGGCCGGCTCATCCAGCGTCAACCGGGGCAGTCTCTTCAAGCGCGCCGATCTCCTGCTCGTGGCATTGATCATCAGCCTGGCATTCCTCGCCGAGGGCGCCATGGAAACCTGGTCCGCGATCTACCTCCGTGGTTCGTTGGAGCTCCCGGTGTTGATCGGCGCCTCGGGTGTCGCCGTCTTTCACCTCGCGATGGCGACGGGACGCATTGCGACCACCGCCGTCGTCCGGGGCATCGGCCGGCGCGCCACGCTCGGGATGGGCGGTCTCATGGCGGCCGTGGGCAACGTGACAGCCCTCGCCACTGACCGCCCAGCGATCATCCTGGCCGGCTTTCTGATGATCGGCATTGCGCTCGCCGGTGTCGCCCCGGTCGCCCTGTCGATTGGAGGCGACCTCGTACCCGACCGCGCCGGACAAGCGGCCTCGATCCTCATGACGCTGGGTTACGCGGGATTCTCCATCGGTCCAACCGTCATTGGCTCCCTCGCGGAGGCGGCAACGCTTCGCCTCGCCCTTAGCGTCATCGGCATGGTTGGCCTCGCGATCACCTACCTCTCCACACGCGTCGCAACCACCCAAACGGCCCTCTGATTGATACGCAAACCAGGCGGCCGAATCCCACAAGCCGGCTGCATGGAGTTTGCGGAAATGATGCGGTACGAGCAGGGCGGGATGGTTGGAGGCCGGGCGAGGCAAGCCGCCTCGCCCCGACGATTCCGCGTGGTGCCTGTCCGCATCACACGAGACAAACACCCTGCCTACACGGCCTCTCATATGGGCTTCGGGTGAACGAGATTGCCATCATGCTCCTCGATGGCCTGACTACGTTCTCTCGGTCTATGCCATCAGCAGCGTCAACAGCGCCCCGGCGCAGAGGAAAGGCCCGTATGGCACCGGGGTTTGACGGCTCACACGTTTCGACAGCAGTAAGACGACCAAGATCACCCCGGCTAACAGCACCCCGAGGAATAAGGCGGACACCACCGCCGGGTAGCGCACCATCGCCCCGATCATCGCCGCCAGGTAGACATCCCCTAACCCAAACGGAACGACTTGGATATTCCGATAGATCAGCGCCGCCATCACGAACAGCAACCCGAAGACCCCGGCCGCCCCCACCGCTGACATCAGCGCGTTCACCAATGCAAGCGGCCCTTCGACGGCCGCGAAGACTAATCCAAGGATGACTCCCAAGCCGATCACGTTGGTATAGATCAACCGCGTCCACCAATCCACGAGCAGGATCACCAGCAACGGGACGGCGAATATGAGCGGGGGAATCAGATCGGAGCTCCAACCGTGTGAGATGGCAAGGAGCATGAAATACGCGGCCACGCCCAGCTCAAACCAGACGCGAAGCGCCTTCTCCCTCACCCCGCACGTCAGACACCGCCGGGCACCGCCGAAGCCTTGGAACGGCAGCCACCCGACCGTGGGCAGACGCTCCCCGCACGCGTGACAGGCTGGGCCAGCGAACAATGGCCGCTTGGCCACCTGCGCGCGGGAGACGATCCAGATGGCCGCGCCCACGAATAGCCCAAGCGCACCGACGAGTAACGTGCCGGCGATTTCCACCACCTAGCTTGCCCGTGCCCGCCGGGCAGCGTCGAACATGACCTCGACCGGCGCATCTTTACCCGTCCACAGCTCAAACGCCCGCGCCCCCTGGTAGACCAGCATGGGCAGGCCATCAAGGGTTTGCATGCCGCGCGCTCTTGCCGCTCTCAGGAACGCGGTGTCTCTATAGGTCAAGTCCATCACCACCGCGTCGCGGCCGAGCTGATCGAGCATCGCGAGCGGGATCGGCACCTCGTCGCCGTGCCAACCAACAGACGTGGCGTTGATCAGCAACGAGGCACCGGCAACCGCTCGTTGTAACGCCGCGTGGCTGGAATCACAGACGATGAGAGGCACCGATCCGAGATCGGCCGCCAACTCGTGCGCCCGCGCCGCGTTCCGATTCCAGACGAGCGTCCGCGTCACCTCGAGGGCCGCCAATCCGAGGATCACTCCGTGCGCCGCCCCACCCGCGCCCAAGACGAGCGCGGAACGCGCCGCGGCATCCACACCGGCACCGGCAAGCGCGGCCTGGAAGCCATAGACATCGGTGTTGTCGCCAGAGAGGTGCCCGTCCCGGTGGACAATCGTGTTGACGGCTCCGGCGCGGAGCGCCACCGGCCGCACTTCATCAAGAAACGGCATCACGGCTTGCTTGTGCGGCACCGTGACATTGGCGCCCAAGACATCGTCAGCGCGCAACGAGGCGATTCTCCCGTTCAACTCGTCCTGAGATGTCTGCCACCGCTCGTATGTTGTCGGTAACCCAATAGCGTCAAACGCGGCCTGCTGGATCGCCGGGGAGATCGAATGGGCGACCGGATCACCGATGACGCCCAGCCGGAACTTGGTCCTTACCGCCGCAACATCCGTCACGCCCCTTCACCGCCGCCATTTTGGTAGAGGTCTATGTTTTGCTGATGTTCCTCGAACGACGTGGCAAAGACGTGGGTGCCCGTTCCGTCGTCCTTGGCGACGAAGAAGAGGTAGTCCGCCTCCGCTGGTTCCAACACCGCCTGGATCGAGGCGAGTCCCGGGTTCGAGATTGGACCGGGCGGAAACCCCTGGTTCTGATACGTGTTGTACGGACTTTCGGCGGCCTCGGAGTTGGGAACGTCCGGCTCCAGCGTTGGCCACCAATCATCCGGCGTCCCGAGCACGTACTGGACCGTGGGGTCCGCGCCAAGCGAAAAGTTCGTGACCTCCGACTCCAAGCGGTTGAGGTAGGTTGCCGCGATCAAGGCACGCTCAGCCGGGTCCGCGGTCTCCCGTTCGACGATGGACGCCAGCGTGACGACCTCGTGGACGGTCAGCCCCATAGATTGTGCCCGCTCCCGCATCTCGGGCGTGACCTTCTCGTCGAAGGTTTGCAGCATCTCCGAAACGACATCTTCAGCCGACATCGTCGAGGAGATCGTGTAGGTGTCGGGGAACAGATAGCCCTCCAGCGAGTCCGTCGGGTTGTCCGCCAGGAAGGAAAACTGTCCCGACCAATCCTGTTCCGTCGCCTCGATGATCGCCTCGGCACCACCTTCAATCAGTCCGGTCTCGCCAATCGTCTCCGCGACCTGCTCGATGCGATACCCCTCAGGGATCGTGACCTGCTGCGCGGAGATTTGAGCCGCGGCCTCGGCTTCATCTTCCTCGGTATCCCCATCATCCGTGATCCGGTCGATGATCTGGGGGACGCTCATGCCGTGCCGGAGGTTGTAGTTCCCCGGGCGCAACTGGCCACTCGTCAATCGCAGTTGCGTCGTGAAGACCGCCTCGGACCGGATCAGACCCTCCTCGCGCAGACGCGCGGCGATCTCGTCGCCCCCATCTTCTTCACCGACGGAGACCCGCACGAGCCGGCCAGTCCGAGGGTCGGCTTGCTGGTCGAGATAGTAATCAAAGAATTGCCGACCGCCGACCGCCACGATCACGGCCATCGCGATGATCGTCACGATCTTCAAGCTTTGCACCATTAACTTGACCAACGCATACTCCCGCGAGGATATGAAAGAAAAAGCAATGGAAAGAGACCGCCAACAAGAGAAGGGCGCGGCAAACCCCACACACCATCCCGATACGCGCGATCCCATTCTACCGGCCCAATCATTCGTCAACCAGCCTGAGCCGCGCAATCCGCACCGCGCATCGCCACCGCTCGTCGTCATTGCCGGCCCGACCGGCACGGGCAAGAGCGCCGCCGCTGTCGCGCTCGCCTCCCAGTTCGGTGGAGAAGTTGTCAACGCCGACTCCCGCTATCTCTACCGCGGCTTTGATATCGGCGTCGCCAAACCCACGCACGCGGAGCGAGGAAACATCCCCCATCATCTGATCGACATCATTGGCCCTACCGAGCTGATGTCGCTTGCCATCTACCAAGATCTGGCAATGGCGGCACTAGACGCGGTACTACAGCGCAACGGTCTCCCGTTCCTCGTCGGGGGCACGCCGCTGTATGTGAATGCCGTGGTTGAGGGATGGCATATTCCTCGCGTCCCACCGAATCCGAAGTTCCGCGCCGCACTCGAGGCCGAGGCCGCTCGCGACGGGGTCGACATCCTCGCTCAGCGCCTGGCAGCGGTGGACCCAATTACCGCCGCGCGATCGGGTTCAAACGCGCGTCGCATCATCCGGGCGCTGGAAGTCTTCGCGGTGACGGGCCAGCCGCTCTCCAGCCTGGAGGGGAAAGGACCGCCTCCCTACCGAGCGCTCGAGATCGGCCTAACCATGCCGCGCGACCAGCTTCACGCCCGTGTCGACGTGCGTGTGGACCATTTGATTGCCAGGGGTCTGGTCGAGGAAGTCAAGGAGCTTCTCGCCGCCGGTGTCTCACCGAATGCCCCGGCCATGGCCAGCATCGGCTACCGCCAGCTTCTGCCATATCTGTCGGGAGCGTCGTCACTGGACGAGGCCATCGAGCGGATCAAGATCGACACCCACCGCTACATCCGCCACCAAGAGACCTGGTTCCGCAAGAACCCCCGCCTTATCAACCTCGACGTCACGCGGGCGGGTTGGTTAGGTGAAGCCGCCGATCTGATCGAGCGACATCTGACCAAGAGGGGGCTCGTCTCCACGAAAGAACCCACCGATGACATCTGAGCAGGAACTGCACCGGCGCTAGCCTTCGCTCTTCACTCCAGCAGCGTGGGGCGCTTTGCACGTCCAGTTCATCCTGGACAAAAGGGTGCCCTCGGAAGCACCTGTCGCGAATGTGAACACCGTCCCTTTCGTCGGTGACCAAGTCCTCGTGGTCCAGCTCGACAACGGTCAAGTGGAGATGCCGGGGGGCACGCTGGAACCCGGCGAGCACTATGAGGAGGCGATCGCACGCGAACTCGTGGAGGAAGCTGGCGCGGAGCCGCGTTCCTTTTCGCCTATTGGTTACTGGCGATGCTTCTCCACGGCCCCATCACCTTATCGCCCTCATGTGCCACACCCTACGTTTGCCCGCCTCGTTGGTATCTCGGACGTACTCATTGTTGGACCACCTTCCAATCCCGAGGGAGGGGAGCGCGTCGTTTCCGTTGATGCCCTTTCAGTTCCAGAGGCCGCGGAACGTTTCATCGCGGGTGGTCGCCCGGATATTGCCGAACTGTATCGTCTTGCTTCAGCAATCCGCCGAATGCACGCCACCGAGGCGCTGTGACATCGCTGGCGCGATCAGGCTCCGCTCACACGTTCCAGAGTTACTTCCTGGCGCGGCGCAGGCTGCCTGTCACCTCCCTGCGGCTTGATCCAAGCACAAGGGCTTTTCGCCGCTACGCTATAATTAGGGAAGTGTTGCGACGCTGCTTCGAAGCGAGTGGGAGCCCGCAGCACGCTTTCGCTAGAGTATTCGCTCATCCGCCCGATCCAGTGGCGATGTCGCGGCTGGAATCGCGGTCTCACCGAACATGTTGAGATCATCGGGGTGACCTTGGGCAAACGAGGAGGAGAGGCAATGGTTCTTCAAGACATCGAGCAGACGACACGAGGCTACGCTCACCCCGAGGTATTGGTCTCGACCCAATGGGTCGCCGACCACCTCGACGACCCGAATGTGCGAATCGTCGAATCAGACGAGGACATCCTGCTCTACGAGATCGGTCATATCCCTGGCGCAGTCAAGCTCGACTGGCAGACCGACCTGCAGGATCAGGTCGAGCGGGATTTCGTCGACCGGGCCGGTTTCGAGGGACTGATGTCCAAGGCGGGCATCGCCAACGACACGACCGTCGTCTTCTACGGTGACAAGAACAATTGGTACGCCACCTACACCTTCTGGCTGTTCAAGTATTACGGCCATGACGACTGCCGGATCATGGACGGCGGTCGTGCCAAGTGGGAGGCAGAGAACCGGCCCTACACCCGTGAGGCACCCTCCTACGAGCGAACGGAGTACACCGCCCAAGAGCCTGATCCGACCATTCGTGCCTTCCGCGACGACGTGCTGGCGATGATCAATAGCGGCGCCCCGGCGCTGGTCGACGTGCGCTCCCCTCAGGAGTTCACCGGCGAGATCATCCACATGGTGGGGTACCCGCAGGAGGGCGCCCAGCGCGGCGGCCACATCAAGGGTGCTCAGAACATCCCCTGGGGCCAGGCCGTCAACCCAGACGGCACCTTCAAGACGCCGGACGAGCTACGGGTCCTCTACGAGGGCAAGCGGATTACTCCGGACAAGGACATCATCTCCTACTGCCGGATTGGTGAGCGATCGAGCCACACCTGGTTCGTCCTCAAGTATCTGCTCGGTTACCCGAACGTCCGCAACTACGACGGCTCCTGGACTGAGTATGGCAGCATGGTCAACGTCCCCATCGAAAAAGGCGAGTAGCGCGCTGGCACGTACCGCAGACAGAGCACTAAACGCTGATAGCTGAGCGCTGACAGCTTCCACCGGAGCAACCATGGAGCGACAGGAATACATCGAGCATATCCTTGACCATTACGAGCATCCTCGGAACAAGGGCCGGATGGAAAACGCCGATATCCAGCTCGGCGGCGGTAACCCAGGCTGCGGCGACCTGATCACGATGTATGTCAAGTTGGATGACGACGACCGTATCGAGCGCGTCACGTTCGACGGCGAGGGCTGCACGATCAGCCAGGCCGGCGGCTCGATCGTCACCGAGCTCGTCGAGGGACTGCGCTTGGACGAGGTCGGCCAGCTCGGCACGGTAGACATCAAAGAGGAGATGGGCGAAGACGTCGTCAAGTCGCGGGTCCGTTGTGCGACCCTTGCCTTGGGCACCGTCCAAGCCGCCATCGAGAACCTCCGCCGGACCCGTGAGCACGCCGCCCTCGGAGCCGCCGTCGATGCGGCGGAGCTCGCCCGCTTCGAGAACTAGCAAGTCGTCGAGGTGGATCGATGTGGGAACGGGCACGGCGCGCCGTGCCGCTACGTCATGGATTGTGTTTCTTGCCCGAAACGGGTTGGCTGGAAAGAGGTTGAGCATGCCCCGGCGCCCATACAGAATGGGCGACTATTTCGATACGTCGCGGTTGGAACCAGGGCGATGCGCCGCATCGCACCCTACACATCTTCTCCGCCAGCGAACTCGATGGCCATTCCATAGACGATGAATACCCTTCCTCACCGCCTCACCCTCCTTGCCGCCTTGCCGTCTTGGTCCCCGGTGGACTCTACGTGGAACGACGAGCCCTAAGCGCATAACGCGCAAGCAGGAAACCGGCGAATAAGGCGCTTATATGGAACGCGGGCGTGTACTCCCGCAGGTAGAACGCCACCACCCCTGCTTCCCAGGCCATGAACATCCCCAGCAATGGCCAGGGGCGGGGCGCTCGCGCCGCCAGGGCTCCCATCAGCCCAAAGCAGCCCGCGCTTCCACCGCTCCAACTCCGCTCCCAAGCCTGTTCAAGAAATGGTCCGTCGATGAGCGTGGGATAGATGATATGGAGGATCGTTCCGGCAACAACCGCCCCCGTGAAGGACGTGGCGAAGAAAATGGCGATGGTCCGCACCGATCCCTCGTGGGACTCGAACGGGATGCCAAAGAGCAACAGCAGCGTGATTACGTAGACGAGTTGAACCGCGTTATGGTTGAAAAAGGGCGCGGTGAACAACGACCGCAGGGCAACGAAGAAGCGCTCGCTCAGATCAGGGATGGCAAACAGAAGGTGCTCTACCCGGTCCTGGTCCGTCACATAGTTGCCAGGGATCCGGCGGGCCGTTGGCAAGAAGAAAACCACCGAGATCAGGATGTAGATCACGACCGCGGGACTTCGACGGGCGATTCCCCCGAGACGAGGATAGTAGCGACCGGCTTGGTCGCTCCAGGGCAGATATTTGGAGATCTCTGGTATCCGGCTGTTGTGGCGCATCCCTGGCCCTCCCCGAGAGCAACACCTCTGCCGACATCCCGCTCAGCCACTCTTCCCATGCGACGGCGCGTCGGCTATCGTGCCGCCATCTCTAGCCGCCTCACGCCCAGGATAGTATCGGATGACCGCCCCGCTCGCCTTTCCCGAGATTGCCCTGAGCGCCGTTTGGCGGGATCAGGCGTTTACGTTGCCGCTGCGCACAGTCGACGGCCGCGCCGTCGAAGTCGTCAATCGCGGTGTCTGGACGCACGGCTTCGGACCCGACTTTCGGGACGCAATGATCCTCCTTGACGGACGTGAGTTGTGCACCGGCAGCATTGAGATTCACCACCGGACCAGTAGCTGGCATCACCACGGGCACGACGCCGATCCCCGGTACGATGATGTCGTTCTCCACGTTGTCTATACCCATGATGGCGGCGAAACGAGGCGCCACAACGGCGGCCTCGTCCCCGTCGTCGAAATCGCTGGTGTGGTAGGAGAGCTCTTAGAAGCACCGGCAACCAGCTCATCGGACTGGTCGCGGTTCGGTGGACCAGCCTGCGCTCCCGAGCTGACTGCCTCACGTCCCAGGGTCGTGAGAGAGATCCTTCATCAATTGGGAGACGTGCGCCTGGCCGCGAAGGCGGCAAGCATGGAAGCGGCATTGACCGCTCTCACCCCCGGCGAGGTTCTCTACCAGCACCTCTGCGACGGTCTTGGCTATCGTGCCAACCGGGAGCCAATGCGGGTGATTGCCGGTTCGATACCCCTCCGTGCCATCGAGGCCCTGTTGTCCGTCCGGCGGCCCCCTGAACGCCGGACGGTCGCGCTGGGCTTGCTGTTCGGCGTCGCCGGATTCTTGCCGCTCGCATCGATGGACGCCGGCTTCGCCCGGATCACGCCAGATGAGACACCGCTCATCGAAGAGGCATGGTTACGTCACGGAGCCGCTTGGCACGACCAGGCCCTGCCACCGACCGCTTGGACGCGCGCCCGGGTCCGCCCGGCGAATCACCCGGCGGCCAGGATCACCGCGCTGGCAACAGTCGTCATCAACGCTCTCGAACGGGGCGGTCTCGTCGCCGCTCTCATCAGCGCGCTCCGGGCTGACCAAGATACCGTCCAAACCCTGCGTGATCTCGCCACGGCCGGAAGCCCACTGCTCGGACAAGACCGTGCCACCGCGATCGTCACCAACGGTCTCATCCCGTTCGCGCTCGCGCTGGCGGAGCAAGCCTCCGACTTCGAGCTGCTCGACGCGGCGTCATCAGCCTGGGAACGCCTGCCGTCGGCCGGCACCAACGAGACCGTTCGCCGCGCCACTCGGCAGGTCGCCGGCAACATCCCGATTCGTGCCCTCGGCGCACGCGGCCACCAAGGCCTCATCCATCTCGACACCGCGCTCTGCGCCCCTCGCCGCTGCTACGAATGCCCCATCGCCCACCGCGTCCTCGCGGAGGACGGTAGTCGGTAGTCGGTAGTCGGTAGTCGGTAGTCGGTAGTCGGTAGTCGGTAGTCGGTAGTCGGTAGTCGGTAGTCGGTAGTCGCCGAAAGTATAGCCTGTGCGGCGACATCAACTTCCGTCTTCCGACTACCGACTCACCCACCGGCCAGGCGTCGCGCCCGTATGCTCGCCAGACCGCAGGACACGCTGACCGTTGACAAATACATCGCGGATGCCGACCGAGAGCTGGTGCGGATCGTTCCACGTCGCCTGGTCGATCACCGTCGCGGGATCGAAGATCACCACGTCGGCATACATACCGTCGCGCAGCAAACCCCGGTCCCGGATGCCGAGCCGGTCCGTCACCGCCGAGCTCATCTTTCGGATGGCGTCCTCCAGGGGAAGAACACGCTGCTCGCGAACGTATTTACCCAGAATCCGCGGATAACTCCCGTAGGCACGTGGATGGAGCAGGCCGCGATCCCGGACGCGCTCGGGATCGGGTCCCCCCGCGTCCGTGCCAAACTTCATCCATGGCTGCTGGAGCTGCAGATGCAGATTCTCTTCGCTCATCATGAAGAATATGCAGAAGATGTTGCTGCCTTCCGTGGCTAGCAGATCGATCGCGGCGTCGACCCAATCCTGCCCTCGCTCGGCCGCGATCTCCGATAAGCGCTTGCCCTGGTACCGCTGATGCTCTCGCTTCCCCAGGGAGGCAACCAGCACGTTCTCCGGTCCCGAGCTCGCCGCCAGGTTCTCCCATTCCGACGTTGGCCGCCGGATCTCCGCGGCGATCTTCTCGCGGATTGCCGGGTCACGCAGATTCTCGAAGAGCTTCCCATCGGCCGCGGCCCAGGGCGGCATCGCCGCCGCCAGCCCGGTGCCCGCCGCCTCATATGGGTACATATCGGCCCCGATATCCAGCCCAGCCGCGCGCGCCTCGTTGATCCGTTCGATCACCCGCTGCATCTTGGACCAGTTGCGGGGGCCGGCCGCTTTAAGGTGATAGATCTCAGTCGCCGCGCCACTCTGCTCTGCGATCCCGATCGTCTCCTCCAGCGCTTCTAGCAACCGGTCTTCCTCCGACCGGATATGCGTGATATGGACGCCATGATAACGGGCGATGACCTTGCAGAGCTCGGTCAGCTCCTCGGTCGTGGTGTAGGTCTCCGGCGGATAGATGAGCGCGGTCGCCAGGCCGAACGCACCATCTTCCATCGCGTCGGCTAAACAGCTTCGCATCGCGTCGAGCTCGTCGGGGCTTGGCGCGCCCATGGCCTCGCCCTTGCCAAACTCCCGGACGGTCGCGCCGCCGATGAACGACCCGACGTTGACCGAGACGCCCCGGCCTTCCAGATCAGACAACCAGTCGCTGAACCGGGTCCAGCCCTTGGCCCGCTCGACCCACTCGTCGAATTCATCTCCGACCAGTCGCCTCAGCCCCTCGGCGAACGGCGTCTCGATCCGGCCCCCAAAGGGTGCCGGCGTCCAATGCTCGCCCATGATCTCGGTCGTCACGCCCTGCGTGACCTTGCCGACTGACCGCCGATCGGTGAGAAACGGGACAATTGAGTGCGACTGGATATCAATGAAGCCCGGACAGACGACCATCCCGCTGGCGTCAATTACCTGCTTGGCGTCACCGCGCTCCAGCATTCCCGCCCCAGCCACCGCGGCGAGACGATCGCCCGAGATCGCCACGTCGCCGTAGAACCACGGATTTCCGGTCCCATCGATGACGCGCGCGCCAGTGATGAGGGTGTCGATAGACTGAGCGGATTCGGGCATCCTGAACGAGATCCTCCCCGTATTTAAAACCCAACGGCCCGTTGCACCTTGGCGAGCACTCGTTGGTCGGGTTCCACGACGTGTGGCAGCGGTGCTCGTCCCGCTTTGAGATCACTGAGCAAACGCTCTAGCACCCGTTCAAATGACGCCTCCTCGGCCTGATCCCGTGGGTCAATTCCTAGCAGGCCTGCAATGTCTTCAAGTTCTTGAAGTGTCAACCCGTTTAGTCTCGCCCCGTCCAGCAAGGCGTGTAACTCCGGCCGGCTCGGAACGACAATCATCAAGAAATATTCGATCTGGATGCCGACCACCTCATTGGTATGGATATCGAGGCGCAGGTACATCGTTTCAGATTCATCGCTCTCAACGAAATCGCTGAAGGCCGGCACCGAGCGACCGCCGAAGTAGATCATCAAGGTGTCGCTGGGCAAATCGTAGTTCCGCCACGCCGAACGGAAGTCAACATCCGACAAGTGCGGCCAAACTGGCTGGATCGACTCCGTGGCGATCTTACGGTCTACGGCCATCGCTTCACCTCACTCGCTTTGATCTTTCGCGCGGGGAACGCGGTCACGACCCGTCCAATGATAGCGTCCGCTGCCGAGCGTTGGAACTGCACACAAACCTTGAGATAGAGATGCTGATAGGGGTCGGGCAGTGCTCCCATCAGGTAAAAGTTCTCCCGGTTTGAGGCACCCGCGTCTCGATTTACTTGATCGGCGTCCACGATTGTCCGCTCCACGGCCGAGAGATGTGCTGCCAGCTCCCTATGTCCTGGGAGGACGTGGTCAAACCATATCTCTTCTGTCAGCACGATCTCTCTGCCCCAGCGGTCCCGCAGTCGGAGTATCGGTGGCACGGTCACTTCCCCGGTGCGGCATCGGCGGCGTCTGCATCACCATTGCCCTCGCCCTTTCACGTCGAGCCGAAGCGGCAATCGCGGCGCTTACTCCTCTCTTCCCGCCGCTGACGCCTCCCGGATGGTTTCGACAACGTCGGCGTCGGCGAGCGTTGTCACGTCACCGAGCGTGCGGCCGGCGGCGATGTCGCGGAGCAGGCGGCGCATGATCTTGCCGGACCGGGTCTTGGGGAGGTCCGGGGTGAAGAGCAGCGTCTTCGGCTTGGCGATGGGGCCGATCTTCGTCGCGACGTGCTGCCGCAGATCGTTCCCAAACTCCGGGCTGGGATCGGTGCCCATCTTCAGAATGACGAACGCCGCGATGGCCTCACCCGTCACGGGATCCGGGGTTCCAACCACCGCCGCCTCGGCCACCCGCTCATGCGAGACCAGCGCGCTCTCGATCTCGGTCGTGCTCAGGCGGTGGCCGGAGATGTTCATGACGTCATCGACCCGGCCCATCAACCAGTAGTAGCCGTCCTCGTCGCGCATCGCACCGTCGCCGGGGAAGTACATCCCGGGGAACCGGCTCCAATAGGTCTCCTGGTATCGCTCCGGATCGCCGTAGATGCCGCGTAGCATCGACGGCCAGGGCTTCTTGATGACGAGGTAGCCGCCTTCATCGAGCGGGACCGAGTTCCCGTCGCCATCGACGATGTCGGCCTCGATGCCGGGGAGCGGGAACGTCGCCGACCCTGGCTTGGTCGTCGTCAGCCCTGGCAGCGGTGAGATCATGATCCCGCCGGTCTCGGTCTGCCACCAGGTATCGACGACTGGGCAGTGGTCGCCGCCGATATGACGGTGATACCAGATCCACGCTTCCGGGTTGATCGGCTCTCCGACGGATCCGAGCAGACGCAGCGAGCCCAGATCATGCTTCTGGGCGTGCTCAGGCCCCCACTTCATATGGGCTCGGATGGCCGTCGGAGCAGTGTAGAGGACCGACACCTTGTACCGCTCGATGATGTCCCACCACCGGTCAGGGGCCGGGTGGTCCGGTGTCCCCTCGTACATCACGCCCGTGGTGCCGTTCGCTAGCGGTCCATAGAGAATGTAGGAATGCCCGGTCACCCATCCGAGGTCGGCGGCACACCAGTAAACATCATCCTCCTTGATGTCGAAGACCGCCCAGTGCGTGTACGAGACGCCGAGCAGGTAACCGGCAGTGGTGTGAACGATACCCTTCGGTTTCGCCGTCGTACCCGAGGTGTAGAGCAGGTAGAGCATGTCCTCGCTCTCCATTCGCTCCGGCTCGCACTCCGGCGACTGACCCGGAACGAGATCGTCCCACCAGACGTCTCGTCCCTCGACCATCATCACGTCCTGCTCGGTACGGCGGGCGACCAAGACCTTCTCGACGCTCGGCGTCTCGCCGTCCTTGATCGCATCATCGACGTTGCCCTTGAGACCAGCCGGCTTGCCCCGGCGAAAACCACCATCCGCCGTGATCACCAGCTTAGCCTCGGCATCGTTGATCCGGCCGCGGAGCGATTCAGCGGAGAAGCCGCCGAAGACGACCGTGTGCGGCGCCCCGATCCGGGCGCAGGCGAGCATCGCGATCGGGAGTTCGAGGATCATCGGCATGTAGATCGCGACCCGGTCGCCTCTGGTCACGCCCAGCGCTTTGAGCGCGTTCGCGCACTTGCCGACCTCGGTCAGCAGTTGGGCGTAGGTCACCTGCTTGCGGTCACCTGGCTCGCCCTCCCAGTAATAGGCAACCTTGTCCCCGCGGCCCGCGGCGACATGCCGGTCAAGGCAGTTGACTGAGACGTTGAGCTGTCCGCCGTCAAACCACCGGGCAAACGGCGGATCCCACTGGAGGACCGTATCCCACGGCTTATACCAGTCGAGCTGGCGTGCCGCGTCAGCCCAAAACCCCTCGGGATCAGCAGCGGCCCGTTCGTAGATGTCTGGGTCCTGCACGTTCGCGGCGCTCGCGAACCCCGGAGGAGGTGGGAACGTCCGGTCCTCACGAGCCAGTGCCTCTATGGTGGCTTCCCGGTGCGCTTGACCTCGTCCTTGGTGATGCTGGTTCGTCATCGTTCTCCCTCTCCATCATCGGCCGGCAATCTGGCGCGACTGTCGCCAGCTCCCTTCTGCCCTAACGGCGGCAGTATACCGACCCCTCGGATTGCCGTGGGCCGGATGCTCGATGGAGCCGGATGGGCACGACTTCCAATCCTCGCGCGATGCACCGGGCGCAGCCAATCCGAAAACCGAGTAGCATCTTTGGAGAGGTCCCGCCGATCGCGAGTATACGTATCGCCTTGGCGCAGAGAGTCGATCAGCAACGGGATGGAGAGGAACCACCAATGGTCGCCGTTCACAGCACGCTTGGGACGCTCGTTATTCTCGGCTATCTGGCCACGACCCTGCTCTATCTGCTTCCGGGCTCCGGACCCCGGCGATGGGTACGACCCGTCTCAGGAATTGCCGCGGTGCTCCTGCTCGTGCAGTACGTGGTGGGATTTGGACTCCTTGGCGAAGGCTATCGAGGCCAAAACCTCCATTACACGCTCGCCTTTCTCGCGCTGGTGACCGTTGCGTTGGAGCACGCCGTGGCGCGACCGCGCGGCCCCAAGGCGGCCGCCCTCGCGGCGGCTGGAACGCTCGTGATCGTCACCCTCACCTACCTCGTTGGCCAAGGCACCATCGGGTAACCAGGTTCACCTCATTCGGGGTCTTCCGGGAACGGGTCTTCACCGCTCCCCTCTTCCTCCTTCGGCAAAACCCAGGAGGTGATGGGCTTGATGATATAAGGCATGACGAAGGTCTCGGTTCCCCGGATGCCCTCGATAGGCGCCACGCGTTGGGTGAGAAATTCGACCAACGCCTCTTGGGAACGCACGACGATGTGGAGCATCACGTCAAAGTTGCCGGTCAGGAACGCGGCGAACGTCACCTCCTCCATCGCCCGGAGTCGCTCGGCAATCTCCTCTAGCCGCCTCAGCTCGACTTTCAGTCCGACCATCGCCCGGATCTCATAGCCGAGCTTCGACGGGTCGGCTACCATCGCGAACTCGATAATGCCTCGCTCTTGTAAGCGGTCCATCCGCCGGCGGACCGTGGACTCCGGGATGCCGGCGGCGCGGCTAAGCTCCGCGTACGACGCTCGCGCGTTCTCCTGGAGCAGGCGGATGATGATGCGGTCAATCGCGTTCACATTCTGAGCCATTGTGTTCTCAATCCTTGCATGACAGCCGCCTCATTATTGCCGTATCTACGCCGTTCCGATAACGAAGGCCAGGCGCGGTGCCAAAGCCCCGGCTGAAGGTCGACGCATTGAGAGCACCGATTATCTACGCTCCTTCCGCACTCTCTACAAGAGCCGTGCCGGGCCTCATCCAGGGGTGCGCAAGCGC
>DASYWB010000092.1:0-13242 GCA_035936495.1 Thermomicrobiales bacterium | reverse complement strand
GAGGATGGTTAGCGTCGCAAGGCTATGAGCCGGTCGCACTCGTCCAGGAACCCGGCACCCTCGCCCGCCGGGGTGGCATCCTCGATCTCTTCCCGCCCGGAGCCGATCAACCCGTCCGTATCGACTTCTTCGGTGACGAGGTCGACACCATCCGCTGCTTCGACTCATCGACACAACGTTCCACGGAGCATCTGGGGGAACTCCGGTTATTGCCTCCAGCAGACGTCCCCTTGTGGCGCCTCGATGATCTCCAGCCGGTGCTGGCCAGCCTCGACACGTCCAGCCTACGGCCTGAGGTGGCTGCCGAATGGGAACGTGAGCTGGAGATGAGCCGTCACGGAGCGATTTCTCCGGTGATCCAGGTGCTGACCGGTCTGCTTCTGCCTGAACCGGCAACGCTGCTCGATCATCTCCCCGACCGGGCCCTGGTCGTGATCGACGAACCGGCCGCGGTCGAGCTGGCAATCACTCAGGTGGAGGAACAATCGGCAGAACTGGTCTCAACGTTCGTCGCGAACGGCGAGCTCCCGCCCGGGCTCCCCTATCCCGCCACCCGGTGGACCGACATCGCACCATGCCTGGCGGCTAAGCAGCGGCTCGAGTTCGGCTCGCGGGCCAGTGGCGCCCCCGAGGAGGTCAGCTTCGATGAGTTCATCCCCGCGCCGCGTTTCTCGGGTCGCCTCGGGGACCTCACCGCGCATCTCAGCGGTCGCATCGCGAACGACTGGCGGGTGGTGATCGCGACGGACCAGGTGGACCGCATCACGGAGATCCTGGAAGAGCAGGATCTCTATCCCCGGCGGGTCCGCCGTGCGGACAGCGGTACGCCACCGCCATTACCGCCCGGTGCGTTTGAGGTCCGCGCGTCAGATCTAGACGGTGGATGGTCGCTCGCATCCGAGCGTGTCCTCGTGCTCTCCGACTATGAGCTCTTTGGGTTCCGCAAGGAAACGCGCCGCGGGTTCCGCCGTGGGCCTCAGCGCGACCTCTCGCTCGCGACCAGCCTCATGCCAGGCGAGTACGTCGTTCACGTCGATCATGGCATAGCCCGGTTCACGGGCCTCGTGCGTTTGGAACATGGAGGGGTGGAGCGGGAGTACATGCTCCTCGAATATGCCCGTGGCGACAAACTCTACGTGCCGGTTGATCAGAGCGACCGCGTCACCCGGCATGGCGCCGGATCGGTCCCAGCCGTCACCCGTCTTGGCTCCGGAGAATGGGTTCGCGTCAAGCGACGCGCCCGCCGGGCGGTACGGGAACTGGCATTCGAGCTGATACAACTCTACGCCGCTCGGGAGGCGGGTGAGGGACTGGCATTAGGGCCGAACACGGCGTGGGACCACGAGCTCGCCTCATCCTTTCCCTACGTCGAGACCCCGGACCAACAGCGAGCCATCGACCACGTCGAAGCAGATATGGAGTCGTCCCGTCCAATGGATCGGCTCGTTTGTGGCGACGTGGGCTTCGGGAAGACGGAAGTCGCGATCCGGGCCGCGTTCAAAGCGGTCAACGCCGGCCGGCAAGTCGCGGTACTGGTCCCGACCACGGTTCTGGCGCTTCAACACTTCACGACGTTTTCGCAACGCCTGGCGGCTTTTCCGGTTCGCGTCGAAATGCTCTCCCGGCTCCGGTCACCAAGTGAGCAACGAGTCGTGCTTGACGATCTCGCCGCTGGGAAGGTTGACATCGTGATCGGGACTCACCGGCTGGTGCAGCGAGACGTTCGCTTCGACGACCTTGGCCTGGTCGTCGTCGACGAGGAACAGCGGTTCGGCGTTCGCCAGAAGGAATTCCTGAAGCGTCTTCGGACGGCCGTCGATGTCCTCACGATGACCGCGACACCCATCCCACGGACGTTGCATATGGCCTTGGCAGGGGTCCGTGATATCAGTGTCATCGATACCGCGCCCCAGGACAGGCTGCCGATCCGTACTTTCGTGACCGAATACGACGACCGGATCATCCGAGAAGTGATCCTGCGGGAGATCGACCGTGGCGGCCAGGTCTACGTCGTTCACAACCGTGTTCATGACATCGATCGGTTCGCGCACCGCCTACGAGAACTCGTGCCCGAGGCGCGGTTTGGCGTCGGCCACGGCCAAATGGATGAAGCGGTCTTGGAAGAGGTCATCATGGGATTCGTGCGTCATGAGTTCGACGTGCTGATCTCGACGACCATCATTGAATCTGGCATCGACATTCCCAACGTCAACACCATCGTCGTCGACAACGCCGACACGCTTGGCCTGACCCAGCTCCACCAGCTTCGCGGGCGAGTCGGCCGGAGCATCAACCGGGCCTATGCATATCTTCTGCACCGGCCCACGAAGGCACTGACGATTGAAGCCCAAGAACGACTCGAAGCCATTCAGGAGGCAACCGAGTTAGGCGCCGGAATGCGCGTCGCCACGCGCGATCTCGAGATCCGGGGGGCTGGCAATATGCTCGGCGGCGAGCAGAGCGGGCACATTGAAGCGATCGGGTTCGAGCTCTACATGCGCTTGCTCCAACAAGCCGTGAAAGAGATCCGCGAAGGTCAGCCGGTGCAGGAGAAGGGGCCGATTACCTTGGATCTGCCACTGACCGCCCTCATCCCGGAGAGTTACGTCGTTGACACCGAGCTCCGTTTGCACCTCTACCGGAAGATCGCGGCGGTGTCCGACTCTCGCGAGCTGGCCGAGATCGAGCGGGAGTTAATCGACCGGTTCGGTCCGCTACCCGAAGAGGTCGATCGCCTCATGGCGCTGATCGCCCTTCGCCTCCGGTGCGCGGAGTTAGGCGTCGAATCTATTGTCGAGCGAGAACGAGAGATCGTGATCCGCCCGGTCGCATCTGACCGCCTCGACAAGCGCCGGCTGAATAGCCGGTTCGGCCACGCCGTCCGGCTCACCCCGCATTCGGTGAGGATCAAGCTGCAGGAGCTTGAGACGCCCTGGCAGGACGCGCTGGACACGATCCTGTCGGACATCGAGGCTAGCCACGAACTAGGCGGTGCGGCCGCGGCGCGCTAGAGACCGGGAGGCCAATCACTCCCGGATACGGGCGACCGTCGCACCATCGCCCCCCTCTTGAGGAGGCGCAAGTTCATGGCTCGCGACCACCGGATGCCTGTGGAGATGTTGCCGGACCACCTCGCGCAGCGCCCCGGTCCCCTTCCCATGGATGATTCGCACGAAGGGCAGACCCGAACGATAGGCGCTTTGAATATAGGTCTCCAACATTTCTGGCACCTCCGAGCTCCGGTGGCCTCGGAGATCGAGCTCCATCGGCACGGCGTCATTGAGCGGAGGACGGGTGACCTTTTTCTCGTCCGAACCAGGACGAAACCGTCCGCGCCGCTCCAAGCCATCCAATGGCTGCCGGACCTTTAGCGTCCCAAGTTGAACGTCCGCGAAGCCGTCCGACACGGCCGTCACCTCCCCCTCCTCCGAGAGAGACCGTACCAGCACCCTATCTCCCGGGCGAATCTGGCGGGCATCGGACGGGTGCGCCGCGGGACGCTTCACCCGCTGCCGTCGGAACGCGCGGATTCGCTCGGCTGACGCGTCGACCTCGAGCCGGCGCTGCTCTACATGCTCCCGGGTGGCCGCCAGCGTCTCGCGGTCCCGCTGTAGGCGTCTCAGCGTATCCCGAGATTCCGCCAGTTCCGACTCGGCCTGTTGAAGCGCCAGCTCACGCGCTTGGCGCCGCTCCTCCTCGGCCTCTCGCAGGGACCGGGCAGCCCGCATCCGCAATATCCGAGCGTCCTCTTCCGTCTCTCGGGCCCGGGTAATCGCGCGGTCCGCCTCGTCGCGTCGAGCGCGAATATCCTGCAGCAACGCATCCGCCCGCAATTCGTCCGGGTCGATCAGGGCAGTCGCTTCGTCGATGATTGCCTCGGGCATTCCTAGACGCCGCGCGATCGCGAGGGCGTTGGATCGACCGGGCACGCCGACCATCAGCCGGTACGTTGGTGAGAGCGAGTTAAGGTCAAACTCAACGCTGGCGTTCTCGACGCCCGGCGTCGCGTAAGCGTAGGCCTTCACCTCAGAATAGTGGGTGGTCGCGACCGCCATTGGACCCCGCTCAAGCAAGGCCGAAATCAGCGCCCGTGCGAGAGCTGAGCCTTCTTGAGGGTCGGTGCCGGCGCCCAGCTCGTCGAGCAGAACGAGGCTATCGGCGTCGACTTCTGCGAGCATCCGGATAATCGTTCGTATATGGGAGGAAAACGTCGAGAGGCTTTGTTCAATGCTCTGCTCATCGCCGATGTCGACGAAGACATTCGGAAAAACGCTGATCACCGACTGGTCGTCCGCCGGGATGAACAACCCACACTGCGCCATCAGCGTCAGCAATCCGATCGTCTTCAGGGCAACGGTCTTGCCGCCCGTGTTCGGACCGGTAATAAGGAGCACCCGATAGTGATCGCCAATCTCAACGCTGATCGGTACAACGGTCGCCGGGTCGAGCAGCGGATGCCGGGCGTTGATCAACGAGATCCGGTGCGTCACATGTCCCGAAGGATCGGCACCGGTGCCCGTCCACGGACGCGGACGGGTCGCGCGCATATCGAACGACAATTGCGCCTTGGCAAGCAGAAGGTCAAAACGGGCGAGTGCTTGAACCGACGCGCTCAGCGCATCGGCATGCTCGCCGACCCGGCCACTCAACACATCGAGGATCCGTTCGATCTCGTGAAACTCGGCCGCCTGTTGCTCGCGCCAACGGTTATTCAGATCGACAACGTCAAACGGCTCGACGAACAAGGTCTGTCCACTCGCCGATGTGTCGTGGACCATCCCTGGCACCTGGGAGCGGGCCTCGGCCCGGACGGGGATTACGTAGCGTCCGTCTCGCATGGTTATGATCGCGTCCTGAAGAGCCGAGCCGAGCCGCCCGCCACTAATCAGAGTGTTGAGGCGATCCATGAGCCGGCCGTGGGCGACGCGAACAGCGCGGCGGATTCTAGCTAATTCCGGACTGGCAGTATCGAGAACGTCGCCGCGCGGACCGATCGAGCGTTCGAGATCGGTCTCAAGACTGGCGACCTCAGTAATGCCCTCGACAATGACAGCGAGCCGTCGAAAGCGCGAGTCCACATCAGGCAGCCGGAGAAACGAGCGGCGAAGCAGTCGCGCCGCGCGGAGCGTATCCTGAACCAGCAGCAGATCCGCGGGCTGCAATCGCGCTCCCCGCCCGGCTCGGATGACGAGATCCCGGATGTCTCGCGCCCCGCCAACGCCGATATCCGGGTGATTCGTTCGAAGCTCGACCGCTTCTGCTGTCTCGTCGATCGCGGCCCTGACCGTGTCCAGATCCGACGCCGGCTCAAGCGACCGGGCTATCTCGGCGGCGGCGCTGAACCGGCAGAGACGGGCGAGGTCGGCCAATACCTCCGGCAACTCCAGCTTTTCGAGGACCCGCTCATTCATGACGAGCGCTCCCGCGTCGCGGGTCAGCGGACTCGACGGAGGATGGGCGGCACGTCGCCGGGGATGAGGGGAGCAATGAGCCGCACAAAGAACGGGGCAACATGCAAGAAAATCGGGACAAGCGCGGAATCCTCAATGCCACCTTGAAGGAACCGTTGCCATGGGCTGGAAGCATTGAGCGTGACACGATCCATCACCTGCAGGGAGAACGACAACAACATGACCGTGACAGTCACCGCGAGACCCCCAACGATCACGCCCATCAACGCACCCCCAATAGTATCAAGTATGCGCAGACACCGTGGCAGCGAAACCTTGCCCATCCATCGCGATACGCCAATCGAGAAGACGAGGGCGAATCCGATGAAGAGCACGAGAAAGGTCGCCAGCTCTCCTGTACCCCGCCCCATGGCGGGAACCAGTGAGATGAGAGAATCAGTCAGAGGGCGGTAAAACGCCGCCGCGAAGATCGCACCGAAATAGACGGCAAAGGCGCTGGCGGCCAGCCGCGCCAGACCATGGAAGAAACCGAGCGTTACAAGACCCATGAATGCGATCACCACGAAAACATCGAAGACGTTCGGCATCGCGGGCAGCGCCCTCCTCTCCCCGGCGCGACCAGGCACTGGCCAACCTGGATATCGAACCCTGCGCGAAGGCTAGGGCCCCGCTCGGGCTGGTCCTATCCCCCAAAGGGGCCATCTTCACAGATCGCCGGTCTCCGCACCCATGGTTGCTTGACACGAACAAACGTTCGCTCATATACTCGCCATATCAAGCCACCCACCACCCGTGAAGCGGCGGCCTCCCGCGGGGCCTCGCGACGAGAGGACAGCATGACGATGAAAGCCTTGTCCCGCCGCCAGCAAGCGATCCACATGTTCATCGAGGCGTTCTTGAACGAGAACGACTATCCGCCGACCATCCGGGATATCCAGCGGGAGCTGGATATTTCTTCGACGAGCGTTGTCGATTACAACCTCAAGGTGCTTGAAGAGCGGAACCTGATCCGGCGCAACCGCAATATCTCCCGTGGCATTGAGCTTGTCGGCCGATCCACGAATCGCCGCAATATCGTTGCGATTCCCGTTATCGGTCAGATTGCCGCTGGTCAGCCGATCCCAGTGCCGGACGACTTAACGCCTGGCGATCCTTCGGAGGTCGTGGAGATCGGAAGCGACTTGGTCGGCTCCGCGGCCGGCGACGTCTTCGCCCTGCGGGTCAAAGGCCACTCAATGGTCGATGCTCTCATCAACGACGGCGACATTGTCCTCCTGAGGGCGCAGGAGACCTGCGAAAACGGCGAAACCGTGGCTGTCTGGCTACGGGACCAGAAGGAAACGACGCTCAAGCGGCTTTACCGCGAGGGGGAGCGCGTGCGGCTACAGCCCGCCAACGTGACAATGGGGCCGATCTACACGGACGCCGCGAACGTCGAGATCCAGGGCAAGCTGATCAGCGTCGTCCGGTCCGTCACCTAGTCAACGCCGGACAGCGGGTCGCCTAACGTCACTCGAGCGCGGGCGGGGTGATATACTGCCGCCGCTTGCCACGCTTCGGCTTCTGGCGTCTCGCGAAGGTCCGTCGTGGAAACCGCCCTCCTCACCGGCTTAGGTCTCGCCGCACCAGCTGGACTCAACGCGTACCTTCCGCTCCTGATCGTCGCCCTGGCGAACCGCTTTACGGGCGGTATCGCGTTGGAATCTCCCTACGACCTCGTCTCGACGAACTGGGGGATCGGCATCCTGGTGCTCCTCCTCACCGGCGAGATCGTCGTCGACAAGATTCCCGGCTTCGACCACACCAACGACCTCATAAACTCAGCGATCCGGCCACCGGCCGGCGCCGCGCTGATGATGGCTTCCACGTCTGACACCGACCTCAATCCCGTGATTGCTCTAGTCATCGGTCTCGTCGCTGCCGGCGCGGTCCACGCCGTCAAGGCCGCTGCCCGTCCCGCGATCACCATCTCAACCGGTGGGATGGGCAATCCCCTCGTCAGCATGGGCGAGGACGTGGTGGCCGCCACGACCTCGATCGTTGCTATCGTGGCTCCAGTCCTGGCGGCGGTAGCCTTGTTGATACTGGTGGGCGGCGCCTTCTGGAGCTTGCGCCGGCTTCGCTCCGGTGGTTCTCCAAGCCGTCCGATCCAGTCGTAACCTTGCGTCGGACCGAGTCAAGTTGTATGCTTTGTTCTAATAACATCCCGAGTCAAGATGTAAGGGGCGAGTATGGCGGCGGTGCAATTTAAGGACTACTACAAGACTTTGGGCGTTGACCGGGCGGCATCTCAAAAGGAGATTAAAGCCGCCTACCGCAACCTGGCCCGAAAGCACCATCCGGACGTCAGCCGTGACGATCCATCCGCTGAGAGCCGATTCAAAGAGATCAATGAAGCTCACGAGGTGCTTTCCGATCCTGCCAAGCGAAAGATGTATGACCGCTATGGCGAAGAGTGGCGGAACTATCGCGAGGCCGGCTTCACGGGCGACGAGCCGAGAGCATCAACCACCGGCCCGGACGATTTCGCCTCCTGGTACGGAAGCCGGTCCGGTGGCTCGTCCCGTTCCGCTGACTCATTCTCGTGGGAATACAGCGAGAATGACCTTGGTGGCTTCTCCGACTTCTTCCAGACGCTATTCGGCGGGCGTGCTGGTCGCGCGCAGACCCAAACGACAGCATCTCGAATCCCCAGGAAAGGACGTGACGTAGAGGCCGTCACCGACGTCTCACTGTCCGAGGCCGTCCACGGCACCGTTCGCACCTTCGAGATCCAGACCGCGGAGGCCTGCGAAACCTGCGGCGGCACCGGCGTCGCGCGTGGCGCCACATGCCCGACCTGCGATGGGACGGGACAAGTGCCGCGATCGAAGACTATAGAGGTCAAGATTCCTCCCGGAGTCACCTCTGGCTCTCGCATTCGGGTAGCGGGCCAGGGTGGTCCAGGCGTCAATGGAGGAAGCAGCGGAGACGTATTCCTCGTGGTGAACGTCACTCCGGACCCGCGTTTTGAACGAGAGGGCGACAATCTGCGCACTGAGGTCGAAGTCCCGTACTACACCGCTGTCCTCGGCGGCGAAGCGGAGGTTCCAACTCCCACGGGCCGGGTCGCGCTCACCATCCCACCCCGGAGCCAGCAAGGGCAATCGTTTCGACTGAGAGGGCAGGGCATGCCGAGGCTCCGCCGGTCGGGGGAGCGAGGCGATCTCCTAGCGCGCTTGCGCGTAACCATGCCGAAGGAGGTCTCGCCGGAAGAACGCCAGCACTTAGAGGCCCTTCGCGATCTTGACACCCGGAGAGATCGATAAGGCGGCACGGCCAGCGCCCGGGCGCCTGCCTCGGGTATAGTCCTGTCGTACGTAACCACATAGGCCGTGCGACCGCTTGACCACTCCAGCCCGCTCCTCGGAGCGCCGCAAACCCCCGGAGGTCGAAACAACGTCATGCCTGCGACGATCATCATGGGTGGACAATGGGGAGACGAAGGCAAAGGCAAGCTCACGGATGCCCTGGCCGCCGAGGCCCACGTCGTGGTACGCGCCAACGGCGGCAGCAATGCTGGCCACACCGTGGAGACGGATCAGGGCGTCTTCAAGTTTCATCTCATTCCCTCGGGCATCTTGAATCCGGATTGCCACTGCATCGTCGGGGCTGGCGTCGTCGTCAATCCCTTCGCTCTAGTCGAAGAGATGGAGATGCTCGAGGGGCGCGGCGTCGCGTTGTCCAATCTCCGGCTGTCGGATCGCGCACACCTCGTCCTCCCCTATCATCCGCGTCTGGACCAGCTAGAAGAGTCCGAGCGACAGGATGACGAGCTCGGCACTACCCTCACCGGGAACGGTCCCGCCTACGCGGACAAAGTCAGCCGGCACGGCCTCCGCGTCGCCGACCTCCTCGATGGCCCTTCACTCCGGCGGAAGCTCGACCGGGAAGTCGCCGCCAAGAACCGGATTCTGACCGAGCTCCACGGTCAGGAGCCCATCGACGCGGAAGACTTGTACCGCCGGCTTCTTGTCATCACCGACCGGATTCAGCCCCACATCGCGCCATCCGAGGTGTTGGTTCAGTCGGCGCTCGATGAGGGCCGGTCAATCCTCGTTGAATGCGCCCAAGGCGCCATGCTCGACATCGACTACGGCACCTACCCGTTCGTTACCTCGTCATCGCCGACCGCGGCGGGCGCCTGCCAGGGCGCTGGGATCGCGCCGACGCGGATCGACCACGTCGTTGCCGTCTTCAAGGCGTATAGCACCCGGGTTGGCACGGGTCCGCTTCCGACCGAGCTCCACGACGCGACGGGAGATACGATTCGTGAGCGAGGCAAGGAGTACGGCACCACCACGGGGCGGCCACGCCGGACGGGTTGGTTCGACGCCGTCGCCGCACGGCACATTGTTCGCCTGAACGGGGTGACGGAGGTCACGCTAACGCTGCTCGACGTCCTCGATGTGTTCCCAACCATTTCCGTCTGTACGGAATACCACGTCGGCGGCAGCCGGCTCAATCACATCCCCGCTCGGGGTGAGGTATTGTCCTCCACGATTCCTCACTATGTTGGTACCGACGGCTGGCTGACGGACATCAGCGGCGTCAGGGAACAAGAGGATCTTCCCGCCGAGGCGATCGCCTACGTCCATTTTTTGGAGGAAGCGCTGGGTGCCCCCATCACGCGGCTCGGCGTCGGTCCAGGTCGCGAACAGTTGGTCTCAATGGGCGGTGCGGCCGCGCGAACGCTCTCTCATGCCAGGTGATACACATTCCGCATAAGAACAGCAGCGTCGCGGGTCGCGAGGCGGCCAGCGTCGATATCCCCACTCAATGTACGGCTACGCCCATCCCTCTAGCTCTTCTCGTGCGTCCCGTTCCATAAGCGCGGCGATAGCCTGAGATGGACTACGGCCTTCGAACAGCACCGCCGCCATCTGTTCAACGATCGGCATCTCGACGCCCCGAAGGCGGCTCAGTTCACGTGCCACCTCGGTAGTGACCACACCTTCGGCCACCTGATCCATGCTCGCGAGGATGTGCGGAAGTGCCTCCCCTGCCGCGAGCCGCCGGCCGACACGATTATTCCGACTCAAAGAGCTGGCACAGGTAGCCAGCAGATCACCCAATCCAGCGAGCCCAGCGAATGTTAATGGGCGCGCACCGAGCGCAGTCCCCAGCCTGGCAATCTCAACGATGGAGCGATTAACGAACGCGGCCTTGGCGTTATCACCGGCCTCGAGTTGATCGCCAATGCCGGCGCCGATGGCATAGACGTTCTTCAAGGCGCCCCCGACCTCAACGCCTACCACGTCGTCGCTGGAATAACACCGGAATCGTGGGCTCATCAGCGCCTCTCGCGTTTGATCGACCACGGCCTTGGAGCCGGCGATGACCGTTGCCGCGGGTTTGCCCTCCGCTATTTCCCGCGCCAGATTGGGACCGGAAATGGCACCGATGCGACCCTGCAAGCCAGGCCCGAGCTCTTGGTCGAGCACTTCCGTCATTCGGAGAAACGTCGAAGCCTCTAACCCCTTGGCCGCGCTGACAACACACGCGGCACCCAGGTATGGCGCGACGAGGCGGGCGTTGAGGCGCATGGAGCGGCTCGGCACAACGAAGACGATCAACGACGCCGCGTCGCAGGCTTCCTCCACGTCGGAAGTAATCACGATATTTGGCGGCAACGGCACGCGCGGCAAGAACCGGACGTTCTCTCGGTTTGCCCGGATGGAAACCGCCTCCGTGGGATCGCGCACCCAGAGCGATACCCTGCCGCCCGCCCGCGCCGCGAGCAGGGCCAACGTGGTACCCCAGGCCCCGGCTCCAATAATCGCCACCCGGACGCTCTTCGCACTCATGCCCGCGTCTCTCCGCCCTCGTTGACAGGCGATTGCATCCGCCGTAGACTCCGCCCTCGCGTCCTCCGGGCAGTCTAGACGAAGCCTCGAGGATTCATGGAGGAGCGCCGGAGAACAACGATATGATTGAGCACGAGAAGCAGCAGGTTGTCCTCGACGCCGAGGCTATCCAACGGGTCATCCCCCATCGCTACCCGTTTCTGCTGGTTGATCGCATCATCGAGCTTGAACCGGGCCAGGGAGCCGTCGGCATCAAGAACGTTTCCATGGGTGACGGCTTTTTCCAGGGGCATTTTCCGGACTATCCGGTCATGCCCGGAGTCCTCATCGTCGAGGCGATCGCCCAGGTCGGGGCCATCGCCCTCCTCTCGCTTGAAGAGCAACGGGGGAAAATCGCGTTCTTCGCCGGAATCGACAATGTCCGCTTCAAGCGCCAGGTCAAACCGGGAGACACCCTCCGAATGGAGGTTCAGCTCGGGCAGCTCCGGCGCGGCATCGGCACCGGCTCGGGCACCGCGACCGTTGACGGCGAGTTGGCCTGCCGGGGTGAGTTCATGTTTGCGCTCGCCGCGGCGCCAACAGTCAACGCGGCGGAAACGCCAAGCTAAGCGGTTTCTGCGGTCCGCATCAGATCCGCAGGGCCTTGATTCAATGTGGTGCCTCGACCAGCCCGCCGACGGCACCGAGTATAGTAGGCGGGTGCCCAGCTCTCGCCGCCGTGGCGATTCTCGGGTGAGCTTTGGAGAAGACGAGCCCATGGTCGGATCTGGACGCGTCATCGGATTGGTGCTCCTGGCCGCGGGCCTCATCCTTGGACTCGCGGTCGTCGCCTATCTCTACCTCGGAGTTGCGGAGGGCACACTGACGGGAAGCGCGGCGGTGTTCGGCATCATCCTGCTCTTCGGCGTCCTCGTTCTCCCGTTGATCGGCGGCGGCATCTACTTCCTCATCCGCGGCCAGGCAGAAGCCAAAGACCTCCAAGAAGTGGCCGAGCAACGCCGGCTCCTCGACATCGTCAAGACCCGGGGCATGGTGTCGATCTCGGACCTTGTGCTCGAGCTCCGTTCGAGCCGGGACGATGTCCAGTCCGACCTTTATGATCTCGTCGGGCGTGGCCTCTTCACCGGCTATGTCGATTGGTCCAAAGGCGAGCTCTACTCTGTTGAAGCGAAGCAGCTCCAGGGCCGTCAAACGTGCCCAAATTGTGGCGGCCAGCTCGAGCTGGCCGGTCGCGGCCTCATCAAATGCCCCTATTGTGGGGCCGAGATCTTCCTCTAGCACGGCCCGCAATGGCGGCGTCGCCAGCCTTCGAGATCAGGAGAACGCACCGTGAGCAATAGCTTCGACGACCAATCCGCCACGAGCGGCGCCACTGACCCGACGGCCCGGCAAGCGCAACATCACCTCGATAATCTGCTTGGGCGCATTCCCGGATACAAGGGGTATCGAGACAAGGAAGACCGGCGTGACGCGGACCGCGCGATTCGGGACCAACTCGCCGGGGGACTCGATACCGCGGCCCAGCGAGTCGAGCGCGTTGCCCGCGATCTCGCCAATCGGCGGCAGCTGAGCAAGGTCTCAATGGTCGACGAGTGGGTCCAGTCGTTACGGCTCCTAGCGAATCGGACGCGAACCGCCTCCTATGGGTACGGCGGGCTCTTCGGTGATCGGGACGTGGATGCGAAAGCGCTCGACCAGCTCCACCAATTCGATGAAGCGCTACTCGCTGACCTCCAGCGCCTCGAGGACCCTATTCAGGCCCTCGAAGCGGCCATCGTCGCGGATGGCGACCTTGGCGCGGCCGTGCGCGCAGGCCTGGATGTGACACGTGATCTTGCCTCAAAGTTCGATTCCCGCGGCTCCGTTGTCTCCTCAGGAGACCCAGAGCCGCAACAGCGGATGCGCGAGCTGCTGGAATCGGCGCGCCAGGTGAGCCCGTCTGCCGCCTGGGACCTCGACGCCGGCGATGCGGTCTCGATCACGGG
>DASYWB010000091.1:0-2169 GCA_035936495.1 Thermomicrobiales bacterium | reverse complement strand
AAGACTGACTGCTCGGTCATGCCCGACAGACCGAAGATCACCGCGATTGCGCCAACGATAGCGAACATCGCGACCAGCAGCGGCACGCCGGCCGCCACCAGGCCGCCGAAGACGACCAGCTGGATCAGGATCGCCAGCGGCACCGAGACGAGCTCGGCTCGAAGGAGCCCGTCTTCAATCGCCCCAACGATCGCCTCGCCGATCGCCGGCCCGCCGGTGATACCAATCTCCAAGCCAGCGGCTTCGGCCCGTGCCGTCACCGCCTCTTGCAGCGCCCCGGCATCCTCCTCGCCCTCGTCATCCAAGAGGGCGACGGCGTAGGTGCTCTGCCCATCCTCGGAAATGAAGCCGGGGTTCCCGGTGCTCCAGGTCGTCAGCACCCGGAGAACTCCCTTTTCAGGCGTCAAGGGCTCCAGCGCGTCCTCGACTGCGGCCCGTGTCGCCGGATCGGAGATCGGACCCGGCGCATCGAACAGGAAGACAATCTGCTCAGCGCCCCCGCCGAACTCGTGGCCAATGCGCTCATCGACGAGCGCGGATTCCGACTCTTCGTTGAAGAATCCCTCATCGGAGAGGGTGGCGCCAAAGGTGATGATCGACGCGATCGAGGCGATCAAGCCGACCGCCGAAAGGAAGAGAACGAGCGTCCGATGGGTGTAAAGTATCCGGCCCCAACGCGTAAACATGGCACAGTGCTCCCCAGGGCCGCCGGGCATCCCCAGCGGCACGTCATAGAAATTGGTTGATCGTTATGGCGCTTCGGCCGGCAATCCGACCTGGCTAGCGGCGTAGCGTCCCGAGCGCGAGGACCTGGAGCATGGCGGCAAAGAGATCATCGTGCGAGGGCGGCGCGGAACCTTCCTTCAATCGGCGGGCAGGAGGAGAAGCCTCTTCCAACGCACCACTCAATTCCAAGGTCACGAACCCGTGAACCGACGCCCACGCCGCCAGTGCGACGACGGGGGGCGGCGCTTCGATGAACTCCCCGTTCTCAATGCCCTTAGCGATCAGATCGATGAGGAGGCCAAACGCGTTACCCGGCGGCACGTCGGGTCCCTCATGCTTGCTTATGGCACCTTGCGGCGTCTTGCCCCTGCCGAAGATGAACCGGTACAGCTCCGGCTGTTCTAGCGCGGCTCGACGATACGCGTGTCCGAACGCCGCGAGCGTCTCGATGGCGGGTCGACCCTCCGGCGCCTCGTCCAACACCGCGGTCATGCGATCCGACAGACCGCCCCGTCCCTCGAAATAGAGGCAGTCGAGCAAATCCTCCTTCGAGCCGAAGTACTCGTAGATGGCGGCCGGAGAGTAACCGACGGCGCGTGCGACCCCGCGCAGCGAGAAACCGTCGATGCCCTCGCTCTCCACCATCTGTCGCGCCGCGTCGAGAATCGCCTCGCGCGTTTCCCCACGCATACGCTCCCGGCGTCGTTCTGCCGCCGTCATCATCCTCTATCCCCTATCGCTCGCCCTTGAACAATGTTCGGTAGCGCTACCAATGCCATCATATTGCACAATCCTCCGACTGTCAATAGATATACTGAACGATGTTCGACACCATCTAACCGCTTGACTTCAGTCGCCCTTGACCTCTCTCAGGTCCTGCTCTACATTTCGGGCCTTATCCGGCTATACCGGGTTCATCTTGTCCATCCTGATGCTGGCAACCGGCTCTTCGAGCCGAAGGAGTACTCACCGCCATGATTCGCGTCCAGGCACGCCCGTTGCCGCGTCCAGCACGTCTGGCTAACCCCTTCCGCATCCTCTTATTGGTCATGTTCCTTGCCGGTCTCGTCCCCGTCTCGGCGCTTGCGCGCCAGGCTGAGCAAGATCCGGGACCAACCGCGCTGCTCGTGACCTGGCAGACGGCCGATGGGGAAACGTTCCGCGCGGTTGTCACCGATGCCGCGTCAATTGAGCGTATCGTCGCGGCGCTCGCCGGTGATGGCTACGCGGGCATCCCAAACGGTGTCCTGGCCCACGGTGATGGTGGCGTCAACGCGCCTCACGCTTGGCATCTCCTCGACCTCACCGTCGTCGATATGACCATCGAGCTCTGCGACGGCACGGCATCCATGGTCGACGCCGACATCGACTACTGGGTCGACGTGGTTGGCCGTTTCTGCCCTTGGTCCGCGATTGTCGTCGCCGCCGAACCGCTCGGGACTG
>DASYWB010000090.1:0-7592 GCA_035936495.1 Thermomicrobiales bacterium | reverse complement strand
GCTGAGGACCGTGACAGATCGCGGCAACCGGCTTCCCACTCTCGACGAACGACCGCGTGAACGCCACGGCCGGCTGGTGGATGCGGAGGTTCTCTGGAGCACCCCCGCCGGGGATGACCAACAGATCAAAATCCTCGGGCTGGACGTCGTCAAACGTCGCATCACTGGTCAGGGTTGCTCCTTTCTTCCCGCTGATCTCGCCCCGTTCGATGCCGATCACCGCGACGTCGGCACCGAGACCCTCCAAGTACGCCTTTGGATCGGTTGCTTCAATGTCCTCAAAATTCGGTGCCAACACCATGGCCACCCGCTTGCGTCCGTCGTGCATCTTGCTCCTGCTCCTTTCTCATCTGGTTAGGTGAGCATTCACGTTTGCCCGTCTCTGGTCTGTCAGTTGATAGAATACCAAAGGTGGCCGCGCGGGCCTTCAGCGGCGCGTCGCGATGAGCGAGGGAGCGTAGACCATGGCCGCGGCGGGAAACATTGCGAGTGAGCCGTCGCTGCCGGCGTCGCTGGCGGAGCGTGTACTGGCGGAGATCCATGAAGATGAGGTGATCGGCTTTCTCCAAGGGCTGGTGAAGATCCCCTCCGTCAACCCGCCGGGGGATGTGCGAGAGGCAATAGACTACTGCATCAAGACACTCGAGGCGGCCGGATTTGCGTGTCGGAAAGTCGAACGCGATCCAATCAAGCCGAACCTGATTGCCGAATTCGGAGACGTTGATGGTCCGGTATTGTGTTTCAACGCCCACGTGGACGTCGTTCCCACCGGCGAAGCATCCGCCTGGCATCAGAAGCCATTCGATGCCGCGCGCGTTGACGGACGGATCTATGGGCGGGGCGCTGGCGACGATAAGGCGAGCGTCACAGCGCAGGTGATGGCCGGCGTGGCGTTGGCCCGCTCGGGGATTCCGCTGGGAGGTGGTCTCGTCATCAATGAGGTCGCCGACGAAGAAGTGGGTGGTGTCGACGGCGCGAAGCTCATCGTTGAGGAGAGGCATGTGGCTCCGGACTGGGTGATTGTCGGCGAGCAGACGCTGAACCGAATTTGCATTGGGGAGAAGGGCGGCGCGGGTCAAAACGTCACGGTTTACGGACGGGCGGCACATGGCGCCCTTCCATGGGAAGGGGTGAATGCCATCGAGGGCGCCGCTCGGATCATTGAGGCGCTGAAGGATGAGCTTTGGCCCGAGCTCGCGAAGCGGACACATGAGTTCTTTCACCCGTCGTCCGCGTCGATCAACATGATCGACGGCGGCGTCAAGGCGAACGTGGTCGCCGACCGGTGCTCCTTCTACATCGATCGCCGGCTCGTTCCAGGCGAGGACCCGGTGGATGTCCACGCGGAGATCGCAGCGATTGCCACGAAGGCCATCGCGGGTATTCCGGGCTTGCGGGTGGACGTGTCAAGTGCGCCGGAAGCACGGGGCGCGACGATGGTCGATCCCAGGTCTCGCTTAGTCCGGAGCATGCTCGTGGCCAATAAGCACCTGGAACTCAGCATGGACCTCACCGGGTTTAGCATGGCCTCCGACGGGCGCTTCTTCGCCGCGCACGGGGTGCCGACGATCATCTACGGTCCTGGTGACCCCAAACTCGCCCATATCCCGGACGAATGGGTGGGAGTGGATGAGGTGATGGAGGCCACACGCGCCTACGCGCTGGCGGCAGTCGTGCTGCTCGCGGAGGCCGCGCAGGGAGCATGAGCGCGCGGGTGGCGGTACCGGCTTATGCGGGCCCATGGTGGATGCGCGAGAATGGCCCTTCGGGGTGCCCGCTAAAGGACGGCCGTACGATAAGCCATCCTCAATCCGCGCTGACGGCGATCTCTTCCATGCTCCCGGTCACGGCAAAGACAACACGTTCGCAGATGTTAGTCACGCGGTCCGCGATGCGCTCGATGTTGTGCGCGGCCCAGAGCAGCCGGGTCGCCCGGTTGATCGTCGCCGTGTCGGCCATCATATAGGTCAGCAGCTCACGAAAGATCTGATCGTAGAGGCGGTCAACTTCCTCATCGCGCAGTGCCACCTCGCGGGCCGCGTCGGGGTCGGACTCGATGAATGATGAGATACTGTCGGCGAGCATGGCTCGCGCGAGCTCGCTCATACGTGGAATATCCACCAATGGCTTGAGCAGCGGTTCGTTCGAGGTCTCGATGACGATCTTGGCGATTCCGGCAGCGTGATCCGCCATCCGCTCCAGGTCCGTCACGATGCTGATCACCGCGGCAATGGTCCGGAGGTCGCTTGCCATCGGCGCCTGGGTGGCGATGATCAGCAGCGCACGTTCTTCGGTTCGCCACCGGTGGTCGTTGATCAACTGGTCGGCGGCGATGATCTCCCGGGACAGGTTGATGTCCTGCTGGCGCAATGCCTGAGTCGCCCGCGCGATTGCCTTGTCGACCATACTGGCCATGGCCACGACGTCATCGCGGAGCTCTCGGATTTGTGAGGTGAATGCAACGCGCGTCATGAAGGACCCCTCCGACGTACTGAAATCCTAAGTGCCGGTCATCCGAAGCGGCCCGTAATGTAATCCTCCGTGCGCTGGTCCTTGGGATTCGTGAAGAGATCCCTGGTCGGGCTAGCTTCCACCAGGACACCTCGACGCTCCTCATTCAAACTGAAGAAGACGGTCTGGTCTGAGACGCGGGCCGCCTGCTGCATGTTATGCGTCACGATCACAATCGTGTAGTCACGGACCAAGTCGCGCATCAGATCTTCGATCTTGAGCGTCGAAATCGGGTCGAGTGAGCTGGCCGGCTCGTCCATGAGAATCACGTCAGGGTTGATGGCCAGCGTGCGGGCGATGCAGAGCCGCTGCTGTTGACCGCCTGACAGCGCCAGGCCGCTCTCTTTGAGCTTGTCCTTGACCTCATCCCAGAGAGCCGCCTGCCGGAGCGACTTCTCGACTAGTTCATCCATATTTCCCTTGATGCCGTTGATCTTTGCGCCCCAGGCGATGTTCTCGTAGATGCTCTTCGGGAACGGATTAGGCTTCTGAAACACCATGCCAATCCGCCGTCGCACCTCCACCGGGTCGACCTTCGGTGAGCAGATATCGACGCCGTGGTAGGTGATCGATCCCTCCACGCGAGCGTTGGGCACCAAGTCATTCATCCGGTTGATACAGCGGATGACCGTGCTCTTGCCACAGCCTGAGGGACCGATCAGCGCCGTGATCTGGTTCTTCGGCACATTGAATGTTACACCCGCGACGGCATGGAAGTTCCCATAGTAGACGTTGACGTCATTCAGGGCAACGACTTGCTCTTCGATATGCCGCTCCGCAGCCGGAGACTGCTTTCGACTGATGGTCTGCACCGCGGGCTTGTCGATACTCGTCGGCGGCGATGTCATCTGTTACCACCTTGCGCGCTTGCCGAACCGGTGACGGAAAACGATCGCGACGGAATTCATCATCAGCAGGATGATCATGAGGACAATGATTCCCGCGGCAGCAAGCTCACGGAACTCGTCCTGGGGCCGGCTGGTCCAGTAAAAAATCTGGACCGGAAGCACCGTGTAACCATCCATAATGCTGTCGGGATTGAATGTTAGATATCCTGATGCCCCGGCGACCAGGAGCGGTGCCGTCTCCCCGATCGCCCGCGACAGCGCGAGAATCGTGCCCGTCAAGATGCCTGGCATGGCGACCGGAAGCACATGGTAGCGTGTCACCTGCCATTTCGTCGCACCGAGTGCGTACGCGCCCTGCCGAAGCGAAAGTGGAACGGCCCGAATGGATTCCTGACCGGCAATAACGATGATAGGGAGAACCAACAGCGACATGGTCAAGGCACCGGTGATGATGGTTCTGCCGAGTGCCAGGATGTTGGCAAAGACTCCCAGCCCGAGCAAGCCGTAGACAACCGAGGGCACTCCCGCGAGATTCGATATGTTCGTCTGCAAGATGCGCGTCCACCAATTGCGAGGCGCGTACTCCTCGAGGTAGACAGCCGCGCCGACCCCCAGCGGAATAGCGATCAAAGCGGTCAGGGTGATGATCCAGAGCGTGCCGAGGAGCGCTGTTCCGATTCCAGCTCGCTCCGCGCGGGACGACGATTTGCTCGTGATAAAGGACAGGTCGAGCGACGAGGCGCCACGGTCCCAGATGGTCCACAACAGGACCGCGAGCGCCAGGACCGCGCTCGCGGTCGCGGCAACGTAGATCCAGCTGACGATGGCGCCTCGTCTCTTACGCGAGCGGACGCCAGGGCTCCCCTCTAAGGAGCGCGTGACGATGCCGCGCGGGGTGCTGAAGACGCTCATTGGTAGACCTCCCTAAAGCGGGAAACGAGGGCCTGGCTGATGATGTTGAGGAGCAAGGTCATCACGAAGAGGGTGAGACCGACCGCGAAGAGAGATTGATAGGCCGTGGTACCGCGAACGACCTCCCCGGTGAAGACCTGGACGATGTAGCTGGTCATCGCCTGGATCTCGTCGAGGAAGCTCAAACCCCACTGAGGCTTGTTCCCCGCGGCGATGACGATGATCATCGTCTCCCCGACGGCGCGGCTGATCGCCAGGATGAACGAGGCGACGATCCCCGAGAGGGCCGCAGGGACCACGACCTGGCTCGCTACCTCCGCCTTGGTGCCGCCAAGAGCGTAGGCGGCTTCCCGTAAACTCGACGGCACCGCCCGCATCGCGTCTTCCGAGAGCGATGCCACCATCGGGAGAATCATGATGCCCACCGCGATTCCGGCCGACAGAGCATTGAACACGTTCGTGTTGGGAAAGATCGGTTTGAGGACGTTCGGGGTGATGAAGGTCAATGCGAAATATCCGTAGACGATGGTGGGGACACCAGCAAGGATCTCAAGGACGGGCTTCAATATGGAGCGCGTCGTTTCGCGCGCGTACTCACTGAGGTAGATGGCGGCCATCAAACCAACTGGCAGCGCGACGGCCATCGCCACGGCGGTCACCATCAATGTTCCCAATACGAGCGGCAAGACGCCCCAGCTCGGATTCCGGAAGAGCGCCGTCCACCGGGTCCCGAAGAAGAATTCCGCGGGAGAGACGTCGAGAAAGAACGCCACGGCCTCTCCGACCAAGATCGCCACGATTCCAACGGTCGTCAAGATGGAGACCGACCCACAGGCCAGCAGTATCCCGGATATGAGCCGCTCCCCTCCGCGCCGGCGTCCGCCGCCGGAGAGGTCGAGTTGACGCGGCGGCAGGCCTGCCGCCGTGAGAGGAGAGACCGCGGGCGCACTCGCCTGCTCGATAAATCCTCGCTGAACCACACGAGTCTCCTTCACCGGCTATGACATGGCCCGGGAGCGTAGGACTTGGTCCCTTGACGGGATACTACAGGCTCCCCGCGTCCGCTTAGGTGCGAGGAGTTTATGCCGCCGGCGTGGACTGGCTGTCCGGCGTTCCCGTCCCCGAGATGGCGTCCTCAAGCCGCTGGCGGTCGGCCTCATAGACTTCCGCTGGTGACCCGAAGTAGTCGGCGAGCCGGGCGATCTCCTCGCCGTTGGCCAGGTAGAAGCGCATGAACTCCTGAACCGCCTCATTCTCCTGGAGGCTATCGGCCCGGACGTAGACGAAGAGTGGCCGGCTCAAGGGCGCGTACGTTCCATCTTGAACCGTCTCGGGGGTCGGCTCCACGCAATCGCTGAGATCCGGCGACTGAGCGATCGCCACCGCGTTCAGGATGTCCTGGTTCTCCTCGTAGTAGGCATAGCCAAAGTAGCCGAGGCCGCCTTCACTGTTGGCAACACCTTGCACAAGCACCTGGTCGTCCTCGCTGGGAGTGTAATCCTCACGCGTCGCGCCCTCTTCACCGATGATCACCTCGGTGAAGTAGTCGAACGTGCCGGAGTCGGGACCGGGACCGTAGAGCTCCAGCTCGAGATCCGGGAACTCCGGATCGATCTGGTGGAAGTTGGTGATCTCGGAATCGGGTGCCCAGACCTCGGCCAGCGTCTCGACGGAGATGCACGTTAGGAAGTCGTTGGATTCCGGAACCGCGACGGTGAGACCGTCGACCGCGACCTCGAAGACGTAGTAGTCGACGCCATTCTCGGTGCAGGCAGCGACTTCGTCCGGGTTGATCGGCCGCGAGGCGTTCTGGATATCGGTCTCGCCCTCACAGAAGCGCTCGAAGCCGCCACCGGTGCCGGAGAAGTCGACGGTGATCTCCACACCCTCGACGATGTCGCTGAACTCCTCGGCTGCCGCCTGCGTGACCGGGAAGACCGTAGACGAACCGTCAGCGCTAACCGACCCTTCCACGTCATCGTCGGGCGCCTCGTACGGTGCGGGATCGAACTCGGCTCCCTCGGCAGGTACATCATCCTGCGCCAGCACGGCCAGTGGCGAGAGCGCGAACATCGCGATCAGTCCCAAGAGTGACGCCAGCGTGGCGGCCCGTCGTATACCCGTCCGTGTCTTCGTCATACGGTTTCTCCTCCTCCATCTGTCCTCGCCGGCCGGGTAGCGTGCACCTGGCGGCCAAACCATCATGCGCCCGCAGCGGAGCAGTTGTGATTGTGCGGCCGCCGCTCGTTGTTCACATCTCAAAGCATAGTCGCGCCGCGTTAACTGGACGTAAGCGTGGTGTAAGAGATCCGTAAAGGAACGATCGCCGCCGATCCCGGGCCCGTTGCTCCTCACCAATTCGGATGGACCTCGCTCCATCCTTCCGTTCGGAGCGCCCGGGCGGCGCGCAGGGCAATGGGGTCGTCGTCAATGACCGATGGCACGAGCGGCACGGCGATATTCACCCTCAGGCCGTCCTCCGGGATTGCGGACTTGTCGGGGGTCAACCAGCGAGCGACGGTGATCCGAGCGGACGACCCGTCGTCAAAGTTCCAGATCCGTTGCACTAATCCCTTGCCGAACGTCGGTTCCCCGATGAGAGGCGCGCGACCATAGTCCCGTAGGGCACCCGCGACGATCTCAGCGGCGCTAGCCGTTCCCTCGTTGACGACGACAATGAGTGGCAGGTCATAAGCTTCGATTTCTCCGCCGGCGATTGGCAAGCTCACCAATGCTCCACTGCTGGCGCCCCGGTCCTCCCATAGGGCCGGCCCCGCCTTGGACGGCACGAAGCGACCAATCAAAGCCTGGGCGGCGGCCACGAGGCCTCCGCCATTGTCACGCAGATCGAGAACGATGCCGGTCACCCCATCGTTGAGCGCCTGCTCTAGCGCCGCGTCGAGCTGCGGGATGGTTCGTTCCGTGAAGCTCGTCACGCGGAGGTGCGCTATCGACGTCTCAGGAACCAGATCATAGTAGACGACCTGGGTTTCAATCTCCTCCCGGACGATCTCCATCTCGACCGGTTCAAGTGCCGAGGATCGCTCGATGAGGAGCTCCACCGTTGAGCCGACCGGTCCCCGAATGAGAGCACCCGCCTTGGCCGGTGTCAGTTCGCTCAACGTCACGCCATCAGCCTCGACGATGACGTCGCCGGGCTCGATGCCGGCGCGGTCCGCTGGAGAGCCGGCAATCGGGGCGACAACCGTCAAGCGGCCGTCGATATACTGGATGTGGACTCCAATGCCGCCGAACTCGCCCTCGAGGTGGTCGGCCGCCGGCCCCGCCTCGACCGGTGGTAAGAACGTCGTGTACGGGTCA